>NZ_CP031313.1 GCF_004799685.1 Halobellus limi | reverse complement strand
TTTGTTGGGGAGCTACGGAGGGCAGTCTGTTGCTACGGTACCTTCCGGGATTGATCCGTATCGTCTGCTGTGAGCTCGCAGAATTGCCTCAGGAACGTCTGTCGGTCGGTTCGGCCAGCACCAGCAGCGATGAGCGTCTCTTCAAGTCCGTTGCGGTTCTGATGACAGCACGCACGGTGACAGGGCTTACAGAGATATTCGAACTCCTTGTCGTCACGGTTCCAGCGATCACCTTGCTTGTCGTATTCTCGCGCAGCATCGCGGTCGACCGTCTCGCCACAGGCGATACAGGTCACTTGCTGGTCGGAGTCTCTCCGCCATGATGTCGCGGTCGGCGCCGTCATCGATCCACCTCCCCCATAATCGTGTCGAGACTGCCGAGCGTTGCGACGAGATCGGCGACGTACTCGTCTTCCGCCATCGCCGGTAGCGCCGATAGGTTCGAGAACGACGGGCCACGGATTTTGAACCGTGCGGGCGTGTCGGTTCCGTCTGCGCGGATGTAGATCCCGAGTTCTCCTTTCGCGCCCTCGACGGCCCTGTAGCACTCTCCGGACGGTTTCAGTGTCCGCGGCACGTTGGACTGGCAGGCACGGTCCGCGTCCGGCCAGTCCGAGAGCAGATCAACGCACTGTTCGATGATGGCTGCTGATTCTTCGATTTCCTGCAGTCGAACGAGTACGCGGGCGAAGTTGTCGCAGCCGTCACGGGTGATAACGTTCCACTCAAGATGGTCGTAGTAGCCGTACGGGTCGTCACGTCGGAGGTCGAAATCGACACCGGAGGCACGAGCGACTGGCCCGGTGGCTCCATACTGCTTTGCGACTGCTGGCGGGAGTTCGCCGGTGTCGACACACCGGGCTTGGAAGACTTCGTTGCTCGTCAGGAGGTCGTGGTATTCCGCGAGCTTCTGCGGCAGGTCGTTGGTGAAGGCGCGCACGTCTTCGAGGAACTCTTCGCGCGGCTCTGGGAGGTCCCACGCGACGCCGCCGATCCGGAAGTAGTTGAACATCATTCGTTGCCCGGTCAGGTCCTCCAGGAGATCCTGGACGAGCTCCCGGTCCCGAAACCCGTACATAAAGGTGGCATTGAACTCGCCGCTGACGTCCAGTGCGTACATCGCAGTGAATAACAGGTGTGAGAGAATTCGGGATAATTCGGCGCTCATCGTCCGGATGACCTGGGCGTACTCAGGGACGTCGATCCCGGCTAAGTCTTCGATGACGCGGGCGTAAGCCCACTCGTTCAGGAGGCCCGCACCGCCCCAGTCCCAGCGATCTGGATACGGCATAATCTGGTGGCGGTAGGTTCCCTGCTGGCACATTTGCTCCTCACACCGGTGTATGTACCCGATATCCGGCTCAACGTCAGCGATCGTTTCTCCATTCAGCTCGACGTTCAAGTGAAGGACCCCGTGAGTCGACGGGTGGTGCGGCCCGATGTTGACGTGCATCGTGTCAGGTCCTTCACGGTGATCCTCCTGTAACGGGTTCGCGTGTTCGGACAACGGAACGATCTGGGGCCGTGTCTGATCGTAGTCCAGTGACAACGGATGGCCCTGCCAGGTCTCCGGTAGCAGGATCCGCCGCAGGTCCGGGTGGTCCTCGTATTCGATACCGACGAGATCGTAGGCCTCCCGTTCGTGCCACCCAGCAGTCCGATAGACCGGTGTTGCCGACTCACTCACGGGGTCGTCCTTCGCTGTCGGGACGACGACCGACAGTTCACGCGTCCGGTCGTCGTAACTGGTGAGGTGATAGATCGTCTCGAAGCGGTCTTCGTACTCTTGGGCAGTCACACACGAACAGTGGTCGAACCCCGCCTCCGAGCGAAGCGTCGAAAGGACGCTCTGTACTCGATCAGCGCGGATCACGACCGCGGGGGCGTTCTCGTGCGTTTCACGACCGACGATGGCGTCGGTTGGGAGGGCGGTGACCGCCTCAGCCGGGGACTGTCGGGCGATCGAGCGGTGATGCTGGGACATCGTCCACACCTAGCTGTTTCAGACCGAGCACGGTAGGCGCGTTGCCTCACCTGTGGTGTAATATAAATACCAGTGGTGTCTTCGGAACTGCTGTTTTTTCGTTGCGCCGCAGCGGTGAGTGGCTCCACCGTTGTAATTTATTTTCCAACGTGCTGCAAGTCGTCATATGCGGTATCTCACGGTGGAAGTCAAGCCAAACAAGGGAGGTGCATTCCATCCACTCGGGGATAAGCTCACGGAAGCACCGGATATCGAGCGAAGAGCCATTCATCACGTTGAACTCCTGGTCGACGAGACCGTGTTGCTACTGGCGGAGGCGAGCGGCAGTCAAGAGCGGTACGAACAGATTATGGCTGAATCCCCGCACGTCATCGATTATCTCGTTGCCGGAGATGACCGGTGGATGGTTGTGAGTCAATTCGTACCGACCGACGAGGTCCGAAAGGCACTGGTACTCCAGCAAGAATTGTTTTTAGTAGTTGATACGCCGATCCGCTTCACTTCCGAGGGTCACCTCGAAATTACGTACCTCGGGACGGAGAACTCCTTGAGCAAGCTGTTCGACTACGCCGATGAGCTGGATTCGATGGCGTTCGATATTCGCAATATGGGGAGTACGAGGCGGACGAGTCGTCTCTCAGTCGGATGATCACCACTCGACAAGAAGAAGTACTTGAGGCAGCCGTGGAGGTAGGATACTACACTGAACCACGTAAAGCGTCACTTGAAGAGGTAGGTGACGCCGTCGGGATCTCTCCTGGAACAGTGGGTGAACACCTTCGAAAAGTGGAAGAACGCGTCTTTAGCGAAATCGTCCGCTGATGCGCTCGGGCTCGTAGTCGAAAATAAAAATAGCCTTACTGCTACGGCAGTCCGCCTATTCGGATACATCGCGTATTTTCAGACATCAATACCCCGTTGACGCCTGAGCAGAGCATTCGAACCGCTCGCCGTGCCAACAAACACTGATGGCAGCAACAACACCATCCACAGATACTGACGCATCGTTGCTTACAGCCCCGAACGTCGCATCTTCCTCCCGGGAGGTAAACGGCGTCCGACTACACGTCGTAACAGCTGGCGAACCTAATGCCCCCCTCGTCGTCTTGTTACACGGCCACCCCGATTTCTGGTATGGATGGCGTCACCAGATCGGTCCGCTCGTGGATGCTGGCTATCGCGTGGTGGTCCCGGATCAGCGCGGCTGTAATCTAAGCGAAGCACCCGACGGAATCGACGCCTACCGGATGTCGAATCTCGTCGCCGATGTCCGTGAATTAATCCGCAGTGAGGGACGCGAATCGGCCCACGTAGTCGGACACGATTTCGGCGCGTTCGTGGCCTGGAACGTCGCTCTTCGTGAGCCTGCAGTTGTCGATCGACTCGGAATCTGTAACGTTCCGCACCCGACGGTGTATCGAGAGACACTCCGCTCCAGCCTCCGCCAGATCGCGCGGAGTTGGTACGTCTGGTTCTACCAGCTCCCGAAGCTCCCCGAGTGGATGCTGCGCCGGAACGGGATGGACAATATGGTTGCGACGCTCGAAGTGTCCTCCAAGGAGGGCACGTTCGACGACGAAGCGTTCACACGGTATCAGGCGGCGTGGCAGCACACGGGTATTGAGCCACGAATCAACTGGTATCGTGGCTTCCGGCGATCAGAGCGTCCCCAACGTGACACAGTAGTCCAGCCAACGCTGATCTGCTGGGGCGAAGACGACGTCGGACTCATCTCGTCGATGGCCGAACAGAGTCTTGACTACTGTGAGACCGGACGACTCAGAACGTTCCCTGACGCGTCACATTGGGTGCACCACGAACGCAAGGCAGTCACCGACGAATTACTTGACCATCTCTCTGAGTGAGTTGTCGATTGATTATAGTCACAAATCAGGCCCGCGACAGGGTTCGATACTGAAGCCGTTTTTTCAGATTAGTTGACTGTTAAGACTCCGTTCTGACAAGACCCGGTTATGGATTCGGTCCCCCTGTTCGCCCTCAACGACTGTGACGTGATGACAACTAATGGGTCGAAACTTGGGACGCTCGAAAATATCACACTGAATCCCAACACTGGTGAACTCAAATTTCTCTGTGTCAATCCGAGCAGCGAGGAGTCAACCGAATTCCCACAAATGGAGAACGGCCAAGTGGTCGTCCCCGTCGACAGTGTCGAAACGACACGAGAGTACCTCATCGTGACTGCCCCGTAGCTATCCTGCGATAAGTCCTTGGACGGGTAGGTCGGCGAGTAAGTACCTGCAAGAACGCGGGGTTTCAACAGGACGCCTGGAGTGGTGGGAACCGTCTCAAATTATGACCGGAAGTCGTGCGCCGACCGATATCTTTCGACTGCTAGCCGATGATACTCGGGTCGATATTCTTCGTGCCGTCGCGGTTGCACAGTACGATCTCGACCAGGTCGGTTCTGGCGCTGCCGAGCTCGCGTTCTCTGAGATTTACGACCGTGTCGACGTGGAGAATACCTCGAAGCTATCGTACCACCTCGGAGAACTCACCGGAATCTACTTGCGAAAAACCGACGATGGATATTCGCTTTCGCACGCCGGTGAACGTATCGTTCGGTTCATCCTTGCAGAGAATTACGGTTCACCGGAGTCGTTCGGTCCGGAACCGGTTGATGGAGTGTGCATTTTTTGTGGGGCGGATGCACTGGAAGCGAGTTTGGTGCATCAGTTTTTCCGAATTGATTGTACGGCGTGTGAGCGGCAAGTCTCGGGACAACCGATCACACCCGCGCAGGTCAAGACACGGGAGAGCGACGCTCTCGTACAGAGTGTCAAGCGGCGAAGTGCGGAGGATGCCAGACTGGTTCGGCAACGGCTGTGTCCGGAGTGTGGCGCGCAACTATCTGTGGAGGTGGTTGGGGTGCCTGCGAGTGCGTTGCCTGAGGCTGATTCGTTTGTTGTGATGAGCACCTGTGAGGAGTGTCTCCGGGAGTACAACACTCCGTTGACGTACAGCGCCGTCTATCATCCGGCATCGATTGCGTTCCATTGGGAACACGGAGTTGACGTGACTGCTAGAGGGCTCTGGGAATTCCACGAATACGTCTACGAGGGCCGCTGGACATCTGAGCAGGTCGCGTCGGACCCCGATGAATACGAAGTCGTGTTGCGTCACGGGGAGGATGCAGTGAGGCTCTATCTTGACTTGACTGCGACTGTGGTGCGGACGGAGCGCGTGCGACGCGAGAGCGGGTGATTTCAGTTCTAGTAACAGCAGCATTACAAAATCAGTGTTGAGTAGAATACGGTGCCGATCAGATATATTTTGGATAGTGGTGCAACTGTCCTATAATCACGGCTTTTCGCTCAACTCAAATTTTGAATAAAATATGATATATTATCAAATATCCAATAGCTTTATGGATGTCAGTGGCTCGACGTACAGGTACGCTCAACGGAGGCTTACCCCCGTGCAATCGAAACCCCCACACGATCCGACAGATCAGGCGACTCGAACACATAGCGAACGGACAGCGCAAGAGCAGTCAGTACAGCGGCGCTCGAAATCAGCCGACGAGATCGCCGACGCGTACGCAGACGTGGCTGACAAACTCGCTCGGTGGCGCCAACTTGACCAGTTGGTCGCTGGTCGGTATCGTCAAGATCACTTCCGGTATGCGAGTGGGCGAGTCCTTGATGTCGCCTGCGGGACCGGGCGGAATTTCCAGTACCTCCCGTCGGCAAGCGAGGTCGTCGGTATCGACATCAGCGATGAGATGCTCACCCACGCTCGTTCTGAACTTGGCAGGCTTGATGTGGAAGGAACCGTTCACACGATGGATGCCCAGGCGCTTGACTTCTCTGACGACAGTTTCGACACTGTCATCTCGTCGTTTTCCACGTGCACGTTTCCCGATCCGAAAGCGGCGCTCCACGAAATGGAGCGAGTCTGCAGGCCTGACGGCGAGATTCTACTACTTGAACACCGTCACAGCGACGCTGCGCCGCTCGCTTGGCTCCAGGTCTGGCGGGCGGAATCCCAGTATGAGAAGAACGGGTGCCGACTGACCCACGATCCATTAGAAACCGTTGAGCAGGCCGGACTCACAGTCGAGAACACCTCAACGTCGTTTTTCGGGCTCGTCGCTACCATCGAGGCCTCCCCGAGGTGATCACTTGATGACACAACCACAACGTTCCACGGCAACTACCGAGGTTGATCGAACGACAAGACGGTCGTTCCTTGCGTGCCTCGGTACTCTCGGATTCGGACTCGGGAACCTCGGAACTGTAGCCGGACGGACAAGCGCCACGATCAACTCACCGGTTACAGAAGTACAGCAGCATAAGAGTCCCTTCGGGGATCCGGACGAGCTTGAAGCGTTCGTTGATGACGTAATAGCTGACCGGATCGGGGAGACGACTCCCGGAGCTACCGTGGCGATCGTCTCGGGAGGTTCTCCCGTGCTCACCAAGGGATACGGTGTTGCGGATACCGAAGCCGGAAACCCGGTTCGAGCTGACGACACAGCGTTTCGGGTCGGGTCGGTCGGGAAACTCGTGACATACACCGCCGTTATGCAGGGTGTTGAACGAGGCGTGCTTGATCTTGATGCCGACGTTAACACGTATCTCGACGACTCACCAGTTACTATCCCGGATACCTACAATGAGCCAGTGACTTTGCGGCATCTCGGCACGCACACCGCCGGGTTCGAGTCCACGCTTGACCCCGAAATCGTCGCTGATTCCGATGCTCTCGACTCGCTGGAGACGGTCCTCGCCGAGCAGCAACCCCCACGTATCCGTCGGCCTGGTGAACTCGTCGGTTATTCCAACTACGGCGCGGCACTCGCCGGTCACGTCGTGGCTGAAGCACACGACACGACGTTTACGGAATACGTCCACTCAGAAGTCTTTGAGCCGCTCGGGATGTCCCACAGTACGTTCGCCCAACCTGTCCCCAACAACCACCCTGGGAACCTCGCTAGACCGCACGACAGCAACAATGCGTCGTTCACCGTAGCTGACGATGTCTACATCAATATGCAGCCCGCAGGATCGCTGACCGCGACAGCAACAGATATGGCCGCGTTTATGCTGGCACATCTCGGTACTGGAGCAGTCAGCGGCACGCGGATTCTTGACACAAAGACTACTGAACGGATGCATAGTCGCCATCACGTGCGACACCCAACAGTCACAAACTGGCGGTACGGTTTCCACGAATACGGAAGCCCGGACGCGAATCTCCTCGCCCACTCGGGTGCGACGGTCAACTTCACGAGTCATCTGTTACTCGCTCCAGATCACGGGGTTGGGATCTTCGTGGCGTACAACAGCAAGCCCAGCGAGCTTCCGGCGGCTGTCGTCGATGAGATCGTCGCGGAGTATGGTCTCCAACCAGCGCCAGCCACACCACCCCCGACCTCGGAACCAGGTATGCGGGAGCGTGCTGAAACTGTCGCTGGCGAGTACAGTCTCTCGTCCCTCCCAGCGAGCGGGCCGCTCCAAGTCGCTGATCAACTCGCTCACCTTTCTGTCGAACCTGGAGACGGCAACCGTCTGCGCACATCCACTCTTGACGGCGACACCCGGGAGTGGGTTGAGACAGACCCGTACGTGTATCACGAGCTTGGCGGTCACGATGTCCTCGCGTTTGAGGTTACAGACGGGGGAGTAGAGGTGCTGAATATGAGCAGTGTCCCGACTGGCGTCTACCAGCCGGTTCCGCTCCAAGATCGACAACTCGTCACAGCCGGTCTCCTCGGGACGGCGATATCGGGCTTCGGATTATCGCTCGCTGCCAGGGGAGCACACAGTGCCCTACGACAGTGGCAACGGGGTCGGACTCGCAATAAACCAGAGGAGGATTCGAAATGACAGATCAACACGTCACTCACCAACAGACAGACCAACTCCAAGAGTCAGACGATGCGAATAGAGTCACGCGGGACGACACTGGTAAGTTCACGAGGCTCCCGTGGCTCGCTCGTACAGCGGCTATCGGTCTGAGCGGTGTCTCCTTGGGGTTCGTTCTCCTCTTTAGTTTCATAGTTGGTATGGGTGGCAATCTGACGCTCATCACGCGACCGCTAGCGATGCAGATCGCACTCACACTCCCGTATCTAGT
The DNA here is from genome assembly GCF_004799685.1 of Halobellus limi. NCBI lineage: Archaea > Methanobacteriati > Methanobacteriota > Halobacteria > Halobacteriales > Haloferacaceae > Halobellus > Halobellus limi. Next base: position 199,879 of record NZ_CP031313.1, on the reverse strand, counting down.
GGTACTCTTCACGCTAGTGACTACCGTCGGTGCCGCACTCGCGTGGCGAAACGGCTACTGGTCACTGTCTGCACGCGCCCACCAGACGCTGTTGGCACTTCTCGGATTAGTATTTAGTTGGCTACTCTCGAATCTCGGCTTCCTAACAGTGTGAACCGCCTCGGGATTGGCTTTGAGACGGTTGGCCTGTAGAACCGATTGATTTCAGCTGCAACAGGTAAATTGGCCTGCTCGGCTCTTTCGCCATTCACATTACGACCGGTAAAAGAGATAACATATGGGACTCGTTAGTGAGTTCGATATCGACTGTCAAGCGTTACCGCTCGCTGGCGTTGCGGAACGGGCGTCTGAAGCCACGCTGGTCTTAGAGATGCAATATAATCACGGGAACCGACCTCTATTTCTCGTCACTGTCCAAGACGGGTCGCAGGCGACCGTTGAGACGGCCTTCACAGACGCATATGACGTTGGGGAATGGACGCTCGTGGGACAAGCAGGTGACACCCGTCGATACCAGGTCCGCCCGGCGCTCAGTCTGGAAGAACAGCTCGGTGACCACCTTGACGATCTTACGGATCTCGAAGCGCTTGCAACGGCTGACGCTATCATCGAGCGTATTGACGTCGTACCGGGCGGATGGCGACAGACCGGTTGGTTCGCCGACCGGGACGCGTTCAACAAGTTTTCCTCGTTTTGGCAGCGAAATGCCGGGTTCCGCTTACACCGTCTCACCCGAGACGGGGAGTCTGAACCCCCGGGCGATGGACTGACCGACCGTCAACACGAAGCACTCCGAATCGCGTACGAACTGGGGTACTTCGACATCCCGCGGAAAGCGTCCTTAGAGGATGTCGCCGCAGAACTTGGGATTTCCCCATCGTCTGTTTCTGAGCGACTGCGGCGGGCTCAAACGCAACTCATCGAAGAGACCGTGGCGACGACGTGGCCCCCGCTACCACAATAAAGATGTCCACGCTACATACGCCGACTGAACCGAAGCGGTCCGTGGCGTCTCGTTGAACATCGGAGAAGGCGAATTCATCGGGTTCCTGGGTCCCAACAGGGCTGGTAAAACGACTACGATCAGATTCTCGTCACGCGTTACCATCCCACTACAGCCGCTATTTAAAAGGCCGGACGACTGAGAGTCACTCATTCTTCGGTCTTACTCTAACGATATAATGCATCAATGCAGACTGTGATTTCCGCAGATGGGACTCGGATCGCATACGAACAGTACGGAGAAGGCCCGCCGCTCATCCTTCTTCACGGCGGATCGTCCCCCGAGTACTGGAAGCCGATCGTTCCTCACTTCGCTGAGGACTACACCGTCGTTGTTCCCCACCGACGCGGCGTTGGGGAAAGCGGTGACTCTGACGAGTATCGGCTCGAACGTGGTGTTGAGGACGTTCGAGCAGTCATCGATGCAGTTGAGGGAACGCCACTCCTGTTCGGGCACTCGTTCGGTGGTCTGTTAGCGATCGAAGTCGCTCGAAAGGCTTCGGTACAGAAGCTTATCGCGTATGAGCCAGCTATTCTCGTCGACGACTATCGTGACCAAGCTGATCTCGCAGCGCAGATGCAGGAACGAATCAACGACGGCGATCGACGCGAGGCGATGAAGTTCTACATCCGAGAGGTGATGCACGGTGGCGAGATCGATGATCTTGAGAGCTGGCTCGCTGAGTGGCCGCCGTGGCCCGAGATCGTCGCCTTGACCGAAAACATTGCGCGAATCAATCGCGCAATCGAGCAGTACCAACTTCCGGACGCACTCGAGATCGATGCGCCAGTTCTCTTATTGACCGGGACTGCGGGACCGCCGCATCTTCGAGATGGCATCCGTGCAGTGGACGCCGCCCTCTCAAGCAGTCAGTTCGTCGAATTCGATGACGTCGGTCACGGTGGTCCGACGGAAGCACCTGAACGCATTATAGCGAAGGTACGCGGTTTCATCGACGAGGAAGAGACGCCAGTGCCGGAATCTGGTTACTGATTGAGCTCTGCCTTTCTCTTCGTTCGAACGTAGTATTCACCACCACCAAAGGCGAGATACAGGAAAATATACACTGGTGACAGGCCAACCGCATATAGACTCAGCCCGAATAGGGCACCCTTCTGGAGAGTTCCGGTACCGATCCCAATAGTTAGCCAGCCAAAGACGATCACACCGAGAAGAATGACGGGAGCGGCGAGTCGTGAATGGAAATAGAGAGCAATCGGGATCCCGACTGTAGCAATAACCATCCCGCTGGAAAGCAGGAGCCAGCCAATCGTTTCAATCGTGAGGTGCGACAGGAAGTCGCTGACACTCCAGGATTCAAACAGTAGCCCCGCAACCACGAAGAGGAAGAGCACAACAGTTCCGCCCTCCGAGACCGAGACTCACCGATTTCCGGAAGGAAAACTATGATTCGGGAAGGACAGTCGTCATAGATTCATAACACAATCGGCTGCGATCCATAGAGCGACACAAGCCGCGCCTCTGCCTTTCGGAGATGACCCGCAGCGGTGCTTTTTGAACAGCCAATCTCATCGGCAATTTCTCGAACGCTTGTCTGCCGGGGAATTTCGTAATATCCCTGTTCGCGAGCAACCTCAAGCACCTCTCTCTGGCGCTCGGTCAACGCTACGGTTTGCGGTTCTCGATAGGCGTCGTACTCTCCGAGGCGGTTGATCGACACGGAGAGGTGCTCGGGGAACTCGGTGACCAGGTTCTGCAGGGCGTCCTGGTCGCCAGCGATCTCAAAGCGTATCGAACCGTCGCTGTCGTATTCGATCGGTGGGACGACGAGGAGTTCCGTGTCGGTGAGGAGAACGCGCAACTGACGGGCGAACCCCTGCGCTGCCTCTCGAATGTAGACGTAGAAACTGCGATCATCAATCGGTGTGACATCATACTCGGAGATCGTATCCACAGCGTCGAGCGCCGAAAGGTACTCATCGCGTCCATCCGTGCTGTTGCCAACAACGTGGAGTAAGGTAGTGACGTACTCGGGGTTCGAAAAGTTCCAATGCCGGAGGTACGCTTGCCGAACTGAGTCGTGTTCGACGAGAAACTGGTGCATCGGATGCCTCGCCTCCGATGAGAACTGGATCTGTAACTGCAGGTATCGCATTACCGAGAGCAAAAGGAACCGTGACAAGTAAAAATAGGTGGACCTGTCCGGCAGAACACAGGAGTCCAAGTGTCGCTTACGGGTACGTATGAGTACAGCGGTCGACTACCCTCCCGGTCCGCGCGGACTCCCCGTCATCGGTAATACGGTCGCGTTGAGTCGTGACATTTTTGCGTTTTTCGAGGAGTTGCGTGACGAGTACGGTCGCGTCGCAAGTTACGACGTCTTCGGCACCGACGCGTGTATGATTGCCCACCCGGACGCGATCCAGCAGGTGCTCCTTGGTAACCACGAGGCGTTCGAGAAAGGCGAGGTGTTGACACGGAACCTTGCCGATGCGATGGGTGAAGGATTGTTCGTGAGTGGTGGCGAACAGTGGCAGAACCAACGGTCGCAGGTGCAGCCAGCGTTCTACCGAGAACGGTTGACCACGTACGTCCCCGAGATGCGTGCTACCGCAGCAGAGACGGTCGATCAGTGGCACGATGGGATGATTGTCGACGTCAACGACGTGATGACGGCGACAACGATGGACGTGCTGGGACGGACACTATTCGGTGTGGATGTGACCGACCACCCGGTAGTTTCGGAGGCGTCAGAGGCGATGCTCGCTCGCTTCGACACGAGTCGATTCTGGTCGTTCCTTCCGGACCGTCTCCCAACGCCGACGAATCGACGGTACAAACGAAAACTCGGTGAACTTCAGGAATTCGTCGATGAACTCGCTCAACAACGGCGAGAGCAACATCCGGAGAATCGAGGTGATGATCTGCTTTCGATCCTCGTCGGATTCGTCGAAGCGAGCGACCTGTCACAGGAGGAGTTCCGTGACAATATGGTCACGTTCCTCTTTGCTGGTCACGAGACGACTGCGTTGGGACTGACGTATACGTTCTTGTGTCTCGCGCAGCATCCGGACGAGCAAGCCGCACTCCAAGCGGAACTTGACGCCGTCTGTGATGAGACAGTGACTGCCGAGGATCTCCCGAAGCTCGAACGGCTGGACCGCGTGATCGACGAGGCCTTGCGTCTCTATCCACCCGTGTATATGTTCTTCCGAGAAGCGGCACGTGATGTGGAGTTGCAGGGCTATACGATTCCGGAGGGGACCACGTTAGTCTTACCGCAGTGGGCCGTCCACCGTGATCCGGCGTGGTGGGACGATCCGGAAGTGTTCCGTCCAAAACGGTTTGCTGGCGATCCTGACCGTCCGGAGTATGCATATTTTCCGTTCGGTGGCGGCCCCCGACACTGTATTGGGATGCGATTCGCACGGATGGAAATGAAGACGATCCTCGCCACGGTTCTCGACACGTACACGTTTGAACTCGTATCCGATCCGAACCCGGATCTGATTGCCAGTACGAACCTCAAACCCGGCGGGCCGATCGAAATCGAACTTCACGAATAGACTCGAGAATCCGCTATGTCACCGGATATCCTGATCCACGACGCGACTGTGCTGACAGTCAACGAGCACAACCAACTGTATCGAAACGGGACAGTCGTCATCGACGACGGGGTGATTCAAGAGATCCGACCATCCGAATCGGACGACGCCGATACAGCTGCCGAGACCGTCATCGATGGCAGCGACCGCCTCGTGATGCCTGGGTTGATCAACGCCCACACGCATCTGGAACTGACCGCGCTCATCGGGACGTTCAGCGAGTTGAGCCTCGGCGAGCTGTTCGCCGAGATGACTGCCCTTTGTGAACAGCTCGGTCGTGGCAAATACGAGTATCTCGTCGAGGCGGGGTGTGATCTCGCCGCGTTGAATTTCATCCGGAGCGGGATCACGACAACGAACGCGATGGACGCGCTGCCGAATCGCGGGGCTGAAGCCTTCGGGGAGGCTGGACTCCGAGGCTTCTTCGGCCCGTGGATCAGCGACTTGTTCTGGGATATCCCCGAAGACGACCAATTCGAGCGCGCTCGCTCGTTTATTGAGGAGTATCACGACAGCTACGACGGGCGAGTACAAGCGACAGTCTGCCCTCACGACGACTGGTCGTGTTCTCGGGACGTCTGGGAACGGACTGCCGAGCTTGCGGCGGACTACCCCGACCTTCCAGTCCACACGCATCTGCTCGAACTAGACGCGAGCAATACGATGGCCCGGGCGAACGACGCTGATGATTCACTTTCACTGCTGGACGAGGTTGGACTACTCAATAAACGACTCGTCGCCGCACATTTCCGCGTTGCTGACGAAGAGGATATCGAACGGATGGCAGCAACCGGCGCGTCCGTCGCCCACTGTCCATCAATCTTCTGCTACTGGGAGCCAGACGGTGAGACCGAGTGGACACCAGTCCCCGCGCTGCGGGAGGCAGGGACAACAGTTGGACTCGGTCTCGACGATCACTACTGGCACGATTCCAGCGATCTGCTGGGCGAGGTCCGACAGGCACGGCTAGCGGCCAACCTCTCGTTCGGAACGAACCAGTTCCACTCGATGGAACTGGTCCGGATGCTTACGATCGACGGGGCAAAGGCGCTCGGCGTCGCCGACGAACTCGGCAGCATCGAACCCGGCAAGCGCGCGGATCTCATACTACTAGACCTATCGGATCCCAAATTCGCCCCGAAGACGAACATTCCAGCACTCGTTGTGAACACCGCAACGGCTGACGACGTCGAGTCAACGATCGTTGATGGTGAGGTACTGATGCACGACAGCGAGGTCCGATCAATAAATTCTGAAGCCGTGTGTGAACGTGCCACCGCCGCTGTCGAACGCTTCAGCGACGAAATTGAGTGGGAGATAGACATCGGTGGGAGTCACTCACCGAACCATCTTCGTACTGCGCGTGATCTCCCGAAACGAGGGCCAGCACATCTCGTGGCCCGACTGGGTCTGCAACATCTCAAGGATAGATTCAGATAGTAAAAAATTCTCACAATCCAGACTGTGGTGAGAAACCGTCTGCTTATCGACTCGTCCGCTCAGCAGAACAAACAATAGCATCACAAGAATCATACACTTCGATGGGATGATAATCCGTATGCCCTCCCCCGTACTCCTGCAGTCCGCAGCAGCCGGATTGTTCGTCTTCTTTGGGTTGCTACTCCTTATTGTCGGAGTCGTATTAGTCGTGTGGACATACCGGGATGCACAGCAAAATAGCAGTCAGTCTGCCTCTCTATGGGCGATTGTCGTGTTTCTCGCTCCGTTGCTCGGGTTCGTACTCTACCTGCTACTGGGCCGAGATAAGCGGTGATCAGACCCCTAGAAATATGTCCGCTGTGAAGCGAGTGCTGCGGTATCCGAGGTTGGTGATTATTGCCGGATACATTAGGTGATTCTCAACTCTCTCAGCCTGGGACTGACTCTGGCGGAGTATTCAGCTACGAATAGAGTTCAGATACTTTCGACTGGCGGAACGCTTATCATAGGCATATATATCCTACACCACGCATACACGGCACTGTTCAGATAAGGATGAAGGGTGAGGCGGTGCGATTTACTAGTGATCTATGCCAGAAATCGCCCGCCTCAAGCGAAGTACCGGCTGCTTCGAGTTAGATTTTGTGGAACGAGAGGCGACACCGGAGTGGGCGATGAAGCTCGGTATTCGACTCCACTTAACGGGACTTTCTCTGTCGAATACCGTCTCAGAGCTTGAGCGGTTCGGTGTCGATCGGTGTCGCTCCACTGTTCACAATTGGGTGCAGAAGGCCGGCTTACAGCCCACCGAGGGCAAGAGCCCGGATCACGTCGCGGTTGACGAGACCGTGATCCAGATCGATGACCAACGATACTGGCTGTACGCTGCGGTCGATCCCGACAGGAACGAATTTCTCCACGTCAAGCTCGGAACAGCACAAAACCTCGGCCTCTCCGAAATTTTCCTCGGTGAGTTACGTGAAAAACACGACGTCTCCGAGGCCGTATTTCTCGTCGATGGTGCGCAGTGGCTCCAAGAAGCCTGTCGCCGCCACGGACTCCGATTCCAACACGAAACACACGGGAATCGGAACGCTATCGAACGCTTGTATAAAGAACTCAAACGCCGAACCGACCAGTTCGCCACCCACTTCCGCAACCTTGAACCAGCAACCGCCGAAACCTGGCTGCTCGCACAAGCCTTCTGTCAAAATCAGCTAATCTGAACAATGCCCATACACCAGAGATCTGGACTAGCTGCGTACTCCCCCAGCGTCCTACTCCTACGACTGACAGCTAACCTCAACGTATGCATTGTTAGCAACGGATTATTCAGTACTAGTCCTTTTATTGATACTTTTTCTACGTGGGGGTATCGACCGCTCGGCGTCAGATTCTGGGTCCGCAGCTGACTGGCCGCCGACATTCCGCGCTGGATGGTGGCCAGCTATCGCTCTGTTACTGGGGTTCACCGGGTGGATACTCGTCTCGGTGACGGTGTCCACCTGGTTGTTCGGTGAGCTTTCACCAATAGAGGGAGGGCTGTGGACGATTCCGTCGGGCCTCATCCAATTCGGTATTGCCTTGGCCATCCTGCGGTATGACCGTGTTGATCATCGAGCACTTGGCTTGGCCCCGCGATTAGTTCGTCCGGCGCTCGCTGCGACTGCCGTGGTCGTTCTCGTGGCGAACGTTGCTGTTGCTGGTCTAGGGATGGCCGCTGGGACACCTATCTCAGTCGGACTGATGGAGTACTATCTGACAGCCCCATTCGATTACTCAGTCACTGGAGTCGCCATCGCCGCAGTTGCAATGTATGTGTTCACCGGTCCAGTCGAAGAACTCGCGTTTCGAGGATACCTTCAGAACAAGGTCGTGTCACAGGTGACCGTGGGATCACCGACAACCCAAACGATCATCGGGATACTGAGTGCTGCGGTATGTTTTGCCTTGCTTCACATTCCGGCCTACCTGATCATCAGAGAACAAAACATCGGGGCCATTCTCGGTACACTCGTTCTGCTGGCGGCGACCGGGATTCTGTTCGGAGGGATGTATGCCGCCACGCGAAACCTGTATCTGGTGATGTTCCTCCACGGGATCGGCAACCTCTGGCCACTCGTGATTGATCCCGGGACGGCGCTTTGGCCGAACTGGGGCGTCATCCTCGTACTGTACCTTTTCCTGGCCGTATGTTACCGATGGTGGGCGGCAGATCTGACACTCCCAATACCGAAGCTGCAAGTGACGAACTGACCGTGTTCGTTGGATTGGATCGGCTACGTCCGCGAAAGACCATTCAACGACTAAGCGTATAGGTTGGCGAGAATGAGCCCGCCCTGGCAGCCAAGCAGCACAGTAAGCGTTCCCAGCACAGCAACGATGTAGAACGGACGAATCTCAGTGAACGCGTCGGTGTTTCGTACCCGCGCATCAATCACGGACGCGAGAACTGCCGTCCCGGCTATGAGCACCGGGAACAGGAGCAAAACGAGCCACGCGGGGGCGAATTCCGGGCCGTAGTACGGTCCCATTCCGAGAGTCCAGTGGATCCGTATCCGGTCCGGAAGCACACCGTGAGCGATAATGCTTGTCACCGCGCTCAGCAGGCTCAAACCGAATCCGCCTGCGGCAAGCACACGCCGAGGGCTACTGCCGTCGTCACCACTGGTGAGTTGGTTGCATAGCGATGCGAGCCGTGAATCGTGGAGTACTGCTGGACGTTGCATCGGTACTTACCTGTTCGATCGGTATCGCAAAAGGCATACGAGCACGGCTTCAGGTCCTGAAGCGGTCGCCACCTCTTTACTCTCCTTCGATGATATGTATCCTGATGAGTGGGGATCCCCCGGACATCGAGACTGTCGCCGGTCTGCTTGAAGACCAGACTGTGCGGGAAATCCTCACCAACACGAGTCAGGAACCGATGTCAGCACGGGCACTGAAAGACCACTGTGACGCGTCGGGACCGACGATCTACCGCCGTCTCGAACGGCTTCGAGACGCTGACTTCGTTGTCGAACAGACTCGTCCAGACCCTGACAGCGGTCACCACCGACAAGTGTATGTACCGAACCTTGACCGTATCACGATCGAGCTGGACGACGGGACGCTATCGATACAGGTTACACACGGAGAGCGGATGGCTGACCGGTTCACCAGGCTCATCGAAGAGATGTGACTATGTTTCAGGAACCAACTAGTGCTGTGAGCGAGCTCGTTCTTCAGGCCGGGACGCAACTGTCGGAGAGCCTCCGGATGGGGCTGTTGGCGTACGAACTGATCGGAGCGGCGCTTGGTGTGTTCATCGCGTTTCTCGCCTACCGCGGGTATCGCCGCAACAAGAGTCGGCCGATGCTGTTCGTCGCGGTCGGATTCGCTCTCGCACTCGGGGTGCCGCTGATTCTTACCGTGGTGTATCTGGTCCTTCCCATCACAGGTGGGCGCGTCGTCCTGCAAGCTACCAGTCAGACTTTCGAAGTCGCTGGGCTACTGTGCATCATCTACGGGCTCCGGTTGTAGGTGATACTGTCCCGGCAACCCTGCCAGACCTGTGGTCTGAGCGACGAGACATCGCTTCCGAGATGGTGTGCGGGTTTCGCTTCACCGTGTGAAGTCCTGCTAGAGGTGTTTTTCAGATCTGCTTCGAACCCACGGGTGTAATGACGGGTCTTACTGTATCACACCCTCTTCGGCGTGTCGAATCGGCGCTCAACGCACACCCGACCGCAGCGTTCTTCACGTTGACAGTGTCGATCTCGTGGGGGCTCTGGATCCCGCTGTTCGTCGCGTTCCCCTCTGCAACCAGTCTCGTTATGATCCCAGGCGCATTCGGTCCTGCCCTTGCGGCAGTGGCCGTGCGCGGAGTCAGGGGAAAGTCGGTTCGGACGTGGGTTGTCGACGTCTTTCTCTTGATCCGCTCCGTGACTCCCTCATCACGTTCGGGAACGGAACCGATTCGACACAGAACTCAAGCTTCAGAGGCGGTTATCTGAGGATGTTTCGTGAGGTACTGAATTTAGAAATGCGGAAAGTGATCCAGACTCCGGATTCGACCATAGTTGAACCGGGAATCAAGTTCGATCCCCAGCCTGCTGGTAGTGTAGATGACGACGTTTCTATTTGAGTCGAGTTCCGCTCGCGTTATCGTCTCCGGACGCCTCTGAGAGGAGTATGCCTACGATGGATTATGAGGCAGCGGCAGCACGAATACTCGCGTATATCGACTCTGCGGACCACATCCACCCAGAAAACAAGCAGTTGATCAAAGACTATCACCGGGATATGCTTCTTGCAGACATCAGTGCCGCACAGCAGCAGAAAGTCCTCGCGCACTTCAAGATTATAACCGATCACGTCGGCGACACACGGTTTGTGGATTTAGACAAGGATGACATCACCGAGTTAGTCGCGTGGCTGTACACCCGCGGAACAGCCCCGTCAACAGTCGTCGATTACAAGCAGGCGATCAAGCAGTTCTGGAAATGGTTGAACAACGGCGAAGACCCTGAGGAAACGAAATGGATCAAGCGCGGGCCGATCGAACAGAACCGGATCCTTCCACAGAGTCTGCTGACACCAAGAGACATTCAGTCACTACTGGAAGCCTGTCACAACAACCGCGATCGAGCGTTCATCGCGGTCCTGTGGGAAACCGGAGCTCGTATCGGAGAACTCATCGACCTACAAGTAGGCGACATCGAGCAATCGGCACTCGGCAAGCAAATGGTCGTCTCCGGGAAAACCGGGTCGCGTCGATTACTCCTGCTTGAATCCGAATCGTATCTCGACTCGTGGCTGACAGTCCACCCGAACCGGCAAGCTGACGCACCGTTATGGTGTAAAATCGATATGAAACAGGGGTCGCCTGACGAAACGATCAGTTACCAGTACATCAGGCTCCGGATCTTAGACAAAGCCCGAGAACAGGCAGGCATCAACAAGCCAGTGAATCCCCACCATTTCAGACACAGCCGCGCAACCTACTTAGCGAATCACCTGACGGAAGCACAGATGTGCACGTGGTTCGGGTGGGTGCCCGGCTCACGAGTCCCAGGGAGATACGTACATTTGTCGGGCCGGGATATCGACCGCGCATACGTGTCGATGCTGGACACTCCAGGGTACACACGTTTGTTGGAATCCGACGGATCGGAAGCCGCAACCCCATCAGCATAGCGAGGGGAGATCGAACCATTATCACGGTGGTTTATTTCTCAAAATAATAGCTGAATCAGCCGTCAGGATGCATATGCGAATGCACCAATGAGGTTTTTCAGGAATCCGAAGAGAATATACTATATGCGACTCCCCGCAAAGCTTTCCGCCCTCGTTATAGCCCTTCTGGTAGTCTCACAGTTTTTTGCAGTAGTCGGAGAATCACAACTCGCTGCACTCCTTTCGTGGTATCTCATCTATGCACTCATCATCCTTATTCCACTGACTCTCCTGTATGAAGGATTTCGGCGACTTTACCCCGAAAGTCTCTCTTAAGATGCTCTACTCGGATAACGAACCGTACTGAGCGATTTGCTACCTTCGATTTCACGCGTGTTTCGATCACTCAGCCGAGCGAACGAGCGTGCGTATTGGACATACTGGAGATGTGGCCGATCACGGAGTATTGATCGCTCACCAAAGACAACTCCTGAGGAGCACGTTCTTGATGGAAACCGTATTTCCATTGGCGATATCAGACCGCTTGTGGCAAACTGGAGCAAGCCCCTACTCTGCCTCTATTCCCCACCTGATGTGACTCCACAGTCGTTCCCAAAAGTAGTACAATGCGGTCTTAGCTATCGCTGCCGAGAGGCCGATTTTAGCGGCGTTTCCGAAGCTTCCGGTGTATGAAAAAGCGATTATGAATACGACAGAGGTAGCAAACAATCGGTACGTCGTTGCCTTGGCTAACGATCTGCGGTGTTGTTCCATACGTCTTCGGCCATTCTCCAGATAGTAAAATCTAATTAAATATAATTATAGCTGCTCACATCGTCGATGGGTCGACTGAAGCGGGTCCTGATTTCTATCTTCCTCATCGTGAAAGATTTATGCGAATCATCTCCGGTTGGTTTCATCACATAAGTGGATGAAATCACCACCGAAACTACCGCTGGGGACTGGATGCTTGAGAAACTACCAGTCTCAATAGATAATTATGCAACCGTGGTGCATACACAGCGCGAATCGGCCACGCACTCCTCTTTCCCGCAGCGATTCACGTAACGTTTTGCGTGCATCCAATCAGTCGTTGGTGGCTGTTTGAGGTCCGGTCCGAAGCGCGTCAATGCCCTTTCGGGCGAGCGTGCCCGCAGTGAACCCGATTACCGCTACTCCGACTCCGATGATGGCGAGAGCAACCAATCCGTCTGGTTGGACGACATAGGCTATGCGTTCGATGAATGGCCGGGGCGAAATATCCGTCGCCCACTCCGTCCGCCACCCCAGGAACGAGAGGTACGTGAGTACCCAACCAGCGAGTAGTCCGGTTCGACTGTACCCCGTCCAGAACGCAGCGGCCACTCCGAGGAAGGCGGCGTGAAACGGAATGAAGACGACGCCACCAGAGTGGTAGAAGATATTGAGTTCATACGCGAGGAACGTCAGAGCGAAGAGTCCGAGTCCCAGACCAATCAGTAGAGCCTCTTGAGGTCTCCCTCGTTTCGACCCGAGAAGCATAGTACGGAAGGTGACCAGTATGTCGTCTCGACTCGGGGCAGAGGTAGGTTGTCGTTCCTCAGAGGACATAGATACGAAGTGTGTGAGAAGGGCATAATAAGCTCTGAAGGGACAAACTCAGGTTGCAGTAACGACGATGAGGCCCAGAGGTTCTACATAGGGGCGCATCTCTCGCGTTCGTGCTGCACTCACCCTCTGTACCGGCCACGGTGCTTCTGACGAGGATCATAGACTTTGCGGCCTGATTCGCTCTATAGTTCACCTAAACTGAGCGTTTCCTAGTCTCTGCTTTCACGTACACACAGCGAATCATCAAGGACGATGGCACTCGCGAATCGATATCTCGAGTGACCAGGTTGAAGGATCAGCTAGAGTCGTAGATGACGAACACGACATCGAGATCTCTAACCAACAGCGCCTTCTTTTGAGCCCATTGTTGGTTAGTCGAATAAGAAATGTGTGTGGGCGCAAATTAAGATGAGTATCAGTGAGCAATGAACAAGAAGAGGTCGCCGAATATCGATCTCACCGGCGAATGGGAGGCAGAAATGGAGAGCCGGACGATGAAAGACCGGGTATACGAGGCCGTCACAATCTCAGCCGTCGATATCGCGGTGAATTCCGAGTGAAATTGGCCCGTCCGTAATCAGAAGAGCAATGAAGATCTCGGCGTCGGGCGACGCACTCCACTATTACTAGCGAACTCGGAGAAAAACCCACCAGCGAACTCATCAGGCAGACTTACACGCCTCGACGACGACCTCTGGTTCATCGACGAGCTGGTTCACTGTGTGGGCGCCTTTGCCCTTCCCACGGCCTTTACGCTCTTGCTCGATGAGCGAGAGAAACGCCAGTTCGGAGAGTAAATCGCGGACGCGCCGCATCTTCAGTGGATCGACCCCGTTCCGTTCACATACGAGTTCGTACATCGAATAGATGTCCTTCGTGGGGATCGCAGAATCGTCATCAGGGGCCTCCTGGGCCTGCAACGACAGTGCTTGCAACAGATATTTTGAATGCTCTGGCTGCTTGGCGATGAGTTCGGAGAGCCGCGCCTGCTCTTCGCGGTCGTGTGCCTCGTCGACGTACTCAACACGCACCGTATCATCGCCGTGTTCGTCCGCAATCTCGCCTGCGTAGCGAAGGATATCGATCGCCTTGCGTGCGTCCCCGTGTTCTTTGGCGGCGAGGGCAGCGACTTTGGGAATGACGTCCTCGTCGAGGACACCTTCACGGAACGCGTCGGCACGGGACCGGAGAATCTCACGAAGTTGGTTCGCATCGTACGGTGGAAACACGAAGTCACGCTCAGATAGACTCGATTTGACGCGCTCGTTCAGCGAGTCCTTGTATCGAATCTTGTTACTGATGCCAATGACACCGAGGGTACTTTCGGTGACCTTCCCGGCTTCAGCGGCCCGCGACAGCTGCATCAACACGTTATCGTCCTCGAGTTTGTCGATCTCGTCGAGAATGACGAGCCCCACATCGAGTCGCGCATCGAGAATATCCCAGAGACGGCGGTAGTAATCCGAGGTACTCACGCCAGTGTGCGGGACCGTGATATCGGTCTGAGTGGGGTCGTTGAGTGCTTGGGCAATCGTCCGAACGGTCTGTGTCTCGGTCGATTCCTGAAAACAATCGACGTATGCGACCCCGACCTTGATCCCGTTGTCGGCGGCTGCCTGCGTGAGATCGCGAGTGATGTACTTCGAGCAGAGGCTCTTTCCGGTCCCTGTCTTGCCGTAGATCAAGACGTTGTTTGGGGTGCCTCCACGCTGGGCATCTTTGATCGCGTTCGCAAGCTTCTGGAGTTCCTGATCGCGCCCGATAATCCGGTCACCCTCCGGAAGGTGGCTCACCCGAAGGAGTTCCTTGTCAGCGAAAATCGGGTCCGGATCACCGAAGAATGACTCGGACTCACTCATATCAGCACCCTCACAACCCTTCTATTTCAATTTTGTCCACCGGAGTGCCGCTGTAAGCAGCAGCAGTAATTTGGGTTCGATTCACGGAAATCGAAGAGACTCCCGTGAGCGACCGTTAAACATAGGATTTCTGAATCCACAACCCCGGAGTGCCGCTGTAAAGGAGAAGGTGGCCCCGCACTCCCACACCCCGTGTTGCCGCTGTAATGACGCAATAGACAGGGGTTCCAATCGAAAATGAGGGAACTACTATTGTATCGGGGTCCCAACCGAACTAAACGGAGAAAACACCACAGGGGAAACTTGATATGCAGACCTTGATTTCGGGTTTTCGACGCCAAACGCGTTGCCGTCTTGGTACGCCAAATTGCAGTACGGTAGCAAACAACACGATACAATATAAAACTAGGGGAAAGCAGCTGCAACGTGGTAGAGGAAGATATTGGCCAAAATGTGTTTGAGATTCTATACCCCATATTAACAGCAGTTTACAGCGGCAACGAGGGGTGTGTCTGCGGGTCTGTCTTAGTCGGTCGACCGCCGATGTGTGTCTTCACGTCAGCTAACTTCACCAGGCCCCGATCCGAACGACTCTCTGGTGGGACAATGGACAGCCGGCACTTCTCCGGCGATTATTTACAGCGGCAATGAGGGGTGTGTCCGTTCGATCGGCAGTCCTGAACCTATCTCTCAGCCATCAATCGGTATTCGGAACCTCCATCAGATTGTCCGATTGTTCAATCTTTGTGTTTGTCGAGTGGTCTGTCTGCGAGTTCGTTTCTGCACCGGGCATTGTTCAGATTAGCTGATTAAAACAGACGGCGAACGCTTGCAGCCACGTTTCTGCAGTGTTCGGATCAGCATGTCTGAAGTGGTTCGCAAACGCCTCTGTTCGGCGTTTCAGCTCTTCGAACACGCGTTCGACGGCATTCCGATTCCCGTGGGTGACGTGTTGGAATCGGAGCGAGTGGCGATGGCAGGCCGCCTGCAGCCAGGGTGCGCTATCGATCAGGAATATCGCGTCGGAAACGAGATGTTTCTCGCAGAGTTCTGCGAGGAACATCTCGGTTAGCGCGGAAGTTCTGGTCGGGAACAGTCGCACGTGCAGCAGGCGGTTCGTGTCGGGATCGACCGCCGCAAACAGCCAGTAGCGCTGGTCATTTACTCGAATTACGGTCTCGTCAACCGCGACGTAATTCGGATTTTGTCCCTCTGTGGGCTGTAGATCGGCCTTCTGAATCCAGTTGTGAACGGTGGAACGACATCGCTCGACACCCAGGCCAGCGAGGACTGAGACGGTATCCGCCAGCGACAATCCCGCTAAATGCAGTTGGATACCGAGCTTCATCGCTGACTCGGGTGTCGCTTCTCGCTCCACAAATCCTAACTCGGGGAAGTCGCTAGGTTCGGTGAGGCGGCTGGTTTCTGGCATAGGCACCAAGAAACTACGCCCGCCTCACTTTTCGACCTTATCTGAACAGTGCCACACTGGTTAGTACAAAGATTAATACTAACGGGTACAGAATACTGTACTGAAGACAACAAGAGAGCCCGGATTAACAGCCGTATCTGGGTACCAGGGGTTCGAACGAAACGGCTGGGGGAAGACGAAAGAGACGACACTATGTCCAACGATCTAGCCACGCAGCGGGAGGAACTCTTCCCGCTGGAGATTCGGCAAGCCATTGATGCATTGAGCCAGAAACACGGGAAAGCCGTCATTGCAACCCTACTTGAGGAAGGGCCACAGTCCTTTACTGAGCTCAAACAGCGTCTTGACCTCACGTCCTCCCAAACGACGAATGCCCTCGACGCACTCACGGTTGCAGGGCTCGTGCGAAAGCGCACTGCAGTTGGTGATGACGGGCCCTATGACTCGTACTATACCGTCAGTGAGTTTGGCTCGCGGTTCGTACACCATCTCCTGGAATCGCTCGGCTCTGTCGATTCCTTCGATGGCCAGCGCGATCAGTTCGAACCAGTGGACAACTACCAAGACAAAGAGACTGGCGAAGAACCAGTTGTTGAATCCTATCACCGGCGTCAACCAGCTACTCACAGGCGTGCGCGAGACTCGCCAACTCAATGATCCCTGACCTAGAGCTTCCGGAGTACTACGTCGAGTCCGTAGACATTGACATCACTCCGGAAGTCGGACATACCGTTCACGGACAGGTTTCAAGCCAGTTTACAGTGCAGAACCCCGAGTTGTGCGAGGATCCGGCTGGCCTGACGTGTGAAGCGGAGTTGGAACTTGATCTGTATCGGGACGGTGACGCCCCGTGGCAGATCTCTGATCCAGATGACGCCGACGAATTTGGCCACATCCACGCACTGACACAGATCTTCATCCCCGGCGAGCCCGATGAGTTTTCACCACACTACGAGGAGTGGAACAACGGTTCCTACCGGGATGTCGATCGAGAATTTATGCAACACTTGGAATCTGGGATCCTCCACCAGGTAATCTCGCCGCTCGGCGATCTCGTTGGCAACTCATTCAATGGCGTTGTTCCTCGGATGATCATCACGCCACCCGAGTACGATGAGCAGGCAGGCGAAGAGTCCCAGTAACCCTGCCTGACTCGGGTGTTGGAATCAGATGCCCGAGCGATCTTCTCACGGGTCTGTACCGTCATAGACCACGGCAACGCTGTTCACTACCCGAACGACTCTGCCAGTCCAGGGCGTACGTGAACTGATGTCACATTCACACGAACATCACCACGAGCACGTCGATGAGACGGTCACCGATCGCTCCGACTGGGCTCGTCGCCGACGCAAAGATGTCCCCACAAACAAGAAGCTCCTCGTCATCGCCTGTATGGACGAGCGCATTCCCGTCGAAGAGGTCCTCGGACTGGAACTGGGCGATGCACAGATCTACCGGAACGCCGGTGGGAAGGTCACAGACGACGTTATTCGATCGGCTGCTCTGACGACGAACTTCTTCGATACCGACGAAATCATCGTCATCAACCACACGGACTGTGGGATGATGAGCGCACCCGATACAGCGGTCCGTGAGGGACTCGAAGCCCAGGTCGGTGACCTCGAAACCGTAGACCTTGACCCGTCGCTCCCCGAACTCACGATCGGCGATGCCGATCTGATCGACTGGGTGAAGATGACCGACGACATCGATGCAGCCTGCACTGCCCAGGTGGAGTTCCTCCGTCAGTCGGCGTTCGTCCCAGACGATGTCACCATCTCCGGGTACGTCTACGGGGTCGAATCCGGCGAACTCCGTGACCCCGGCGATCGCATCGCGGCGGAGATCAGCGAACGACAGGTGTGAGCTGTCTCGCAGTTCGACCCCAGAGATGATATCGACTACACGTAATCGAGTGTGTCCTCGATGGCAGCAGCAAGCGTGAACAACGTTGTCTCATCGAAGTGATTTCCGACAAGCATCAGTCCTACCGGCAGCCCTTCTGGCTTACCGCACGGGACGGTCATCGCGGGATGCCCGGTCACATTAAATAGGCACGTATTCGCTATCGTTGCTACTTCCCGCTCGAGCGCTTCCACACGGCTCATCTCCGGTGCTTAAAACACGATTTTATGGGCCGATGTCTGTCTTCAGATCGGTCCGTGCGGATGCTGTACTTCAGTGCTGCCCAGCTGTTTTTCAATATCTGGCTTGCTTTGAATTGAGAGGTTCCACACCGGGTAGGGACTGACGTCTATGCGACTGTTACAGAGACACTCCACGCGATTCGTCAAGCGGGCTGAGGGGAGATTAGGCACCAGTCTCAACCCACGACGGTGGTTCCACTCTGGTGTTATCGACGCGGCTGAATCGGACTGTTTCCGTGATTACCCGTGGCCCAGAGCGGTACGCGACGGTTTGTCTCGTCTTGATCTGCTGGACGTATCCCCGCTGGTTCACAAGTAGTGTCATCGATGCATTTGAAGAGACGTGCGTGTCGTTCAAATTCGCCATCATCCGGTAGAATTGGGTCCCGTTTCGGGTGAGCGTCTCGACTGTTGTGTTCTGCCGAGTGCTGTACCTGTAGATGAGTTGCCGATGGAGCACCCTGTTGAGTCTGACCGAGGTGTTGAGTAACTGTACTTGCCGGACTTGGACCCCCGTATCTGATTCGATACGAACGGTCGTCTCGTTTCCGTGCCGCCACGCTGAGATCCGTTCTGGAGCCTGCTGATAGCTTCTCGGAGCATCGCCGGTGGCTGTTGGGGTCCGGATTGCGAGCGCCCGCACGGACTGTCGCGGATCAACGCGCCACGACCGATTGATCGTAGCGGTGAACGTGTTGTTCGTATCTCGAATTGTTGTCGTGGACCGGACAGTGAATGGTTGCGATCGAAGTGTGTCAGTATGCGCTTGGATCAACGCGCTCGTATCCGTTACATCATCCTCCGTCAATTCGGGAGATGACGGTGGAACGTTTGTTGGTGCAGTACATCCTGCTGTGAGCAACAGACAGACGACACAGACTGCCGCGAACTGTGTAACTCGTTTCACTGGGGCAGCACCCCCGGAAAGCCGTAGAAGTAATAATAGATCTCTGCGGCACCAGAACAGACGAGAAGCCCGCCGGCAATCCGATAGATTGTGCGGGTGTGAGACCTAAGCGTGGCCGTGATCGACGAGCCACCGAGGGCCGTTACGCACGTGAATACGGCAAGCACGGTACCCATTCCGATCGCATAGGTGAATGCAAGCGAGACACCGAGAATCGGACCAGCAGACATCCCCTGAAGAATAATGGCGACGAACAACGGCGCAGTACACCCTGCTGCAGCACCCGCGTACAGCGCACCGAAGACGAAGAATCCGCTGAGTGACCGTTTTCGCTCTGGAAGGCGGACAATCGACTTGGACGGCTTCCAGCCAACCATCATCAGGCTCCCGGCGACAACGAAGAAACTGCCAACGATGAGTTCCATCAGTGCGATCTCAGCCAGCGCTTGTGCACCGAGAAACACTGTTGTGCCTGCGAGGCTCCCGTACACGACTGTCATCCCGGCCCCAGCGAAGGCACTCAGGAGCACTGCACGAGTGAGTGGGCGGCGGATCCGTGCGACGACTGTACCTGTCCCTGTTGCCGAAGGTGGGGATCCAGCATCGACAGTGGATACAGTATCACTCAGAAAATACGAGAGGTATCCGGGGAGTAGCGGAAAGGCACACGGAGCGAAGAAGGTCGCTGCTCCAGCGGAAAACGCGAGCCCAAAGAGGGCCGAAAGCGCAAGTGCAGCCATTCTCACGCCTCCAGTAACGGCTCAATTACGGACTTGAACTCCTCGAACGTTCGTGCGCTGACTGCTGGTTCCTCACCTGTTGCAGGGGTTCCATCACTGTCGAATACGAGGTTCGTCGGATAGCTATTCGCGTTCCATCGGTCAGTGGCAACTAACCCCGGATCGTTCACGACTGGCCACGTGCCTTCGTACTCGTCCCAAAACTGCCTGATGAGGGTCTCATCCACTTCCGGTGTGATTGATACCATATGAAGTGTCTCAGTATCGTACGCTTCCCGCAATTTTCGGAAATCCGGCATTTCTTCCTGACACGGGCGACACCACGTCGCAAAGAAGTTCAACAGTACGATTTTCCCGTCCGGTTTGAGGGTGACCTCACCATCTGGGAAGTCGTCGTGGGTGACGACTGACGGGAGAGCCAACGTGGAATTCGTGGCTGTCTCGCTGTTGTTGGCTGTTGTGTCGGTTCGAGACTGTGATGTGGTTGCCGGGCGGGATACCTGACTGGCACACCCAGTCAGGCTTACTGCGAATCCGGTACTGACCGTTGCAAGGAATTCTCTGCGGTTATTGGAGGGCATACGTTGTCTATGAAATGCTGAATCGGAATGTTGTATTCTGTCTGGGGGTAAAAATCGGCTTTTGCGCTGTCTGAGCGACTGCGTGCGTTCGTGCGTGGGTTGGAAGTCGATCAAGCCATGTCGTATCCCGATTAACGTCATCGCACGTCCAAACGATAATGTCGTCAGTGGCCACCTCTATCCCGGTTGCGAGCGCGTGGGCGCCCTCTGAGCACCCATCCGGCTCACCCGCTGGACCCACTGTCTTCCAGTTGGGGGCCGCATTGATGACGGGATCGTCTGCCCCGTCGCAGACGATGATGAGCTCGCTCGGATCATCAATTACATCCGCGGTGTCTTCGACCGTTAGCGTCCAATTCCGCGTTGGGAGGATCACGCTCGTCATAACGATGGTTTACCTCCTGTTCGATCGTTGTGCGGTCTCGTATGCACCTGCGCAACCGGTGGAACTGATGCATCGGCGACTCGACGATGGCGGAATCGTTTGAATACTGCCTCTGGTAGTATCGAAACTGCTGTATTCCGTAGGCGACAGGCCAGTGAGGACTGCATCGTTCCCAAGCGCCCGAGGCGGTGCGATTCGGCACGGACTCGGTCTGCCCGGTTGGCTCGTCTTGATTCGTAGTTTGCAAACGCGTCAGTGACTCTCGTGTGTGAGTCAAGCGTAGCTGCGAGCGTGACTGCATCTTCTATCGACTGTGCGGCACCTTGGCCGGCGAACGGCAACATTCCGTGTACGGCATCGCCGGCGAGTACCGTTGATCCACAGTGCCACCGGGGTACCGCTGGAAGGTCGCTTAATCCAGTTGTGATGACCTCGTCGTTAGTCAGTGCATCGATGATTGCTGGGATTGGCTCGGGATAATCTGCGAAAGACGCTTGGAGGTCGGTGGCAGATGCTGTTTCTGCGAGCTCTGTTGGGGCCGTCGCAAACCAATAGAACCGACTGTCTCCGATCGGAGCCCCTCCAGTGTATGTACCGTTCCCCCATACCTCGAATCCAGTTGCTTGATGTTGTTTGGGCAGTGAGACCGATGTGACTGCCCTAAAAACAGTCGTATCTATGGACCGTTTCGATACTGTTGTGATTGCGTCACGTACGGTTGAATTGATCCCGTCAGCACCGATAACAATGCCTGGATCGATGTGTGTTCCATCGTCGAAGTGAACCGTTGGTCTGTGTGGGTCTGATACCTGCGTACACCGCTTCCCGTTGTGTATCGGTGATGTGAGGTTTTGACGGAGAATTTTGAGTAACTTCGCTCGATGGATCGCAACGTAACGATGGCCGAACGCGTTCTGTTCGGCATCGAGGTCGAACGTTTGCAACACCCGGCCGGTTGGTGAGCGGATTTGGACGTCAGAGAGCGATCTCCCCGCGTCACATATCTCATCGGCGAGGCCGAGCGTTTCGAGGGCAACCAACGCGTTCGTTTGGAGGAGAATCCCTGCACCGACTGGTTGGTACTCCGCTGTAGCCTCATACACATCGACAGTGAAGCCTCGCTGTTCGAGTGCCAGCGCCGTTGTCAGTCCACAGATACCACCGCCGACGATGGCGATCGGCGGGTCCTCATCACGTCGTCCCATATCTCACGCTAGGTGAGTCAGAGGACAAGGGTTACTGCCCTGTATACACAGTTCTTTATTTATTCGATACGTGGAAGAGACCAATGCGGTATCTCACAGTTCGCGCCGAAGCGGCCGGAACAGGCCCGTTGCATCCGCTCGGTGAAGCGCTCGGAGAGGCGACATCGTTCGCCCGAGAAGCGATCCACCACGTCGAACTTCTCGATGATGACACCGTTCTGATGCTCGCTGAGGGAAGCGGTGACCAGTCGAGCTACATTGAGGTTATGCAGGCATCACCGTACGTCAAAGAGTTCCTAGTTTCCGGAACAGAGCGGTGGATGGCAGTGACCCAATTCGAGCTGTCACCGCCGACAGCGGAACTGATGCGACGGGGCGACAGGCCGGGAATCGTCGTTGACACGCCGATCCAGATCAACGCCGACGGGTCGCTCCGAATCACATATCTCGGTGATGAACTCGACTTACAGGATCTATTCGACTCGTTGACTGACGACGCCCCGTTCGAGATCGAAGTGCTCGAAACCGGTTCATACTCACCGGATCAGCACGCGTTGACGCGACTGCTCACGGCTCGGCAACGAGAAGTACTCGAGACGGCCTTGGACGTTGGATATTATGAACTGCCCCGAGAAGCGACACACGAATCCATCGCGGAGCAACTCGATATCGCTCCGACAACGGCTGGTGAACATCTACGAAAAATCGAACGACGGGTATTCACGGCTATCGTGCAGTAACCTGTGGAAATGGTGCTTAACGTTGCCTAACGCTAAATGGATTCACGCTCTGGTAATAAATATGCCTCCGAGTACCAATCTGTGACTTTCACCCAATCCATACTCCTCTAGTTTGTCAAAACGCACAGTTGCGATGAATTGGTCTCCCTCCCGACGGTCGTACCTCAAAGGAACCGCCCTCGCTGGCTTTCTCGGTATGGCTGGCTGTCTTACGACAACTGACGCAGCGGAACCATCGACGGGACCGGCCCCTCCAACGACGGAGCCATCGACGGCAACGGACACGGCAAGCACATCCACGACTCCTATGGAATCACTGGAAACGTGGCTCGCGGATGCGAACGGGTATGACGGCACCCCGAAACGGTTCGGTGCGGGTGTCCAGCCGACGATCACCGTTGGTGAACCGGTTGGCGATGCGCTTGCATTTGATCCGCCGGTCATCCACGTGCGACCGATGACGAACGTCCGCTGGGACTGGACCGGCCACGGTGACGAACACAACGTGGTCGCCGTCGACGGCACGTTCGATAGCGGCACGCCGAACGCCCAATCGGGCACTAGTTATCACTACATCTTCGAGGAGCCCGGTGTCTATCAGTTCATATCCGAGCCAGACCAAGACGCCGGAATGAAGGGAGCAGTAATCGTCGAAGAGGTACCTTCGACGGGCTATCCTGCGGTTGATGATTGGGTCGCCAGAGCGCCTAATTTCACCGGTGACGTCGTCGATCGCACCGACACTGACACGGCGACAGTTACTGTCGGCGCACCAGATACCAACAACCCGTTCGTGTTTACGCCACCAGTACTGAAGATCGCTTCCGGGACGACTGTCGAATGGCAGTGGGCCGGCAGTGGCCCTCATACAGTGACGTTCGAGGATCACGATATCGGCACTGATGGCGTCGTTTCGACGTCAGGTGTGCAGTTCACACAGACGTTCGCAGAATCTGGAACGTATCGATATCGGTGTGATCCTCACGAAACTCTGGGAATGCGAGGAGCGATTATCGTCGAGTGACCACATCGGAGCGGTAGCAATCGGCTGTCCGATCTTCCTTTGGCGAACGGGGGCGGGCGGCGCGGTGCAACATCAGCCGGTAAAATCAGGACTACTGCTGATCTCCTAGATCGAAGGTAGGCCACCCGTTTCGGTCCACACTCACATACGCTCCTCGAGGGAATATCTCTACGATTCTGTCTGTTGACTGTCTGCGGCGAGTCGTCGATACTGTCGAAGAAAGGTGGGTTGCTCGGTTTCACCAGCTCCCGCGTTGATCAGCGTTTCTTCGAGCCCCGTTCGTGGTTGGTGACAACAGTCGCGGTGACACGGCTTACAGAGGTACTCGAAGGTCTTCCCCTCGCGGTCCCATCGGTCCCCGTATTTATCGTATTCGCGGGCATCCGAACGCGAGATCGTGTCACCGCAGGCAATACAGACGACTTCCTCACCGGTTGTGTTGCGAACAGACCGAATTGATGCCATTATCGATCGACCTCCCCCATAATCGTATCGAGACTCCCGATGGTTGCAACAAGGTCGGCGACGAACTCTCCTTCGGCCATTTCTGGGAGTGCCGAGAGGTTCGAGAACGACGGGCCCCGGATTTTGAACCGCGCGGGCGTGTCCGTGCCGTCTGCCCGGATGTAGATACCGAGTTCACCCTTGGCCGCCTCCACAGCGTTGTATATCTCGACGTCGGGACCGGGTTTGAGAGTTCGCGGAACGTTTGCCTGCACTGTTCGGTCCGCCGCAGGCCACTCTTCAAGCAGATCGGCACATTGGTCGATGATCTTCGCCGATTCAGCAAGCTCGTAGAGGCGGACGAGCAACCGGGCGAAGTTGTCACAACCGTCCTGCGTGACGACCTCCCAGTCGAGTTCCTCGTAATACCCGTACGGATCGTCGCGGCGGAGATCATAATCGACCCCCGAACCGCGGACGACAGGCCCCGTACACCCGTACGATTTGGCAGCTTCGGGATCGAGCACGCCAGTATCGATCGTCCGCAACTGGAACACCTCGTTATTGATAAGCAGATCCTGATACTCATCGATCCGTTCGGGGACCGTCGCCACAAACTCGCGGACTGCTTCGAGGAACTCCGCGCGTGGCTCCGGGAGATCCCACGCGACGCCACCCAGCCGGAAGTAGTTGAACATCAATCGCTGACCGGTCAAATCCTCCAAGAGCGACTGGACCCGCTCCCTATCCTTGATAGCGTACATAAACGCCGCAGTGAATTCGCCGATGACGTCCAACGCGTACGTCCCGACGGCCAGATAGTGTGAGAGCATCCGCGAGAGCTCCGCCGACATCGTCCGGATTATCTTCGCGTACTCGGGGACGTCGATATCGGCTAGTGTCTCTGCAGTTCGAGCATACGCCCACTCGTTCAGCAGGCCCGCGCCGCTCCAGTCCCACCGATCGGGATACGGCATAATCTGATGCCGATACGTTCCCTGCTGGCACATCTGCTCTTCACACCGGTGAATGTAGCCAATGTCTGGCTCGACATCGACCACAACTTCTCCGTCGAGAACGGTCTTTACGTGAAGGACGCCGTGCGTAGACGGGTGATGCGGACCGATATTGAGAAACATCGTATCCGACTCCGCACCCGACCCACGGTGGTCCTCGTCGAGCGGGTTGGCGTGTTCTTCCAACGGGACGATTTGTGGACGGTCCTGATCGTAATTCTGTGAGAGGGGGTGGCCGTGCCACGTTTCCGGGAGAAGAATCCTCCGTAAATCCGGGTGGTCGTCGTAGGAGATCCCGACGAGATCGTACGCCTCTCGTTCGTGCCATTCGGCCGTTCGAAATACTGGCTCGGCGCTCTGGCTTTTTGGCTTTCCTGTTGGCGTCGGCACCACGATCGACAGTTCGCGCGTCGGGTCCGCATAGCTCTTCAGATGGTAGATGGTTTCGTATCGATCCGGATACTCCTGGGCGGTGATACAGGAGAGGTGATCAAACCCTGCTTCCGTCTTGAGATCTTGGAGAACGTCCCGCACTGTGTCGGGTCTGATCACGAACCCGTCGGCATTGAGGTGCTCTTCGTGAGCGATCACTCGGTCTCCTAGTAGGGCTACAATCTCGTCGTAGAGGCTGTTTGGTGAGTGCTCGATCGCCTGCGGCGATTGCTCGGGATTTGGTAGGCTCATCGTTGTCACCACCACACTCCAACTGTAGTCAAACCCGATTCACGTACGGGGCATCCCGGTACCATAACGTCTGATAGTTATCTATTAACTTGGAAAATAATTTAGTCGGACACACTCGCGTCCTTTAATATACCACACCCAGCAGAAAATGAAATACGTCCAACTCACGGTTCGAGAACCGTCGGCCTCCCGAAATCCGATGCACGAGTTTTTGATGGAGAGCGACGACGCATCTCTCACGCAGTTGTGGAACTGGACGACGACGCCCGAGGAAATTGACGTGATGCTCTTCCGCGTCGTCGGTGACCACGAAGCATACAGTGCTGCCCTTGAGGATGCCCCTTTCGTCACCGACTACGCGACCGCCCATCTCGACAGTGAGTCGTTTTATGTGTACGTCGAACACGCGACCCGCGAGGAAGATGCTGTGTTTCGAGAACCGTTTCTTCACCGCCGCATACTCACTATCCCACCGATCGAATTTACCGACGGTGGAGACACGAGAATGGAGATCATCGGCCGGCCAGAGGATATTCAGGCGGTCGTTGATGAGTTCCCCGCCGAATTTGATGTGCAGATCGAACAGCTCAGTGCATACGGGCAGGGATTGGACGTCTCTGCATCGCTCCTAACCGAACGTCAACGAGAGGCAGTGACGGTCGCCGTTGACCTTGGATACTACGAGGTTCCGCGTACTGCGTCTGTCGAAGACGTTGCTGCGGAGTTGGATTGTGCCTCCTCTACGGCAGCGGCCCACCTACAGAAAGCGCACGCACGAATGGCTCACAAAATTGCTGGCCAATCGAGGTAAATGCCATCATCTTCCGGCTCCGTGGTCGGCTGCCCTCGTTATTCTGACTGCGTTTCCCATATTTCCGGTGTATTTCGTACTCGCTTTGGACTCTGTGCCCCCGCCACAGTAGTCCGGATTTCAGGTGCGAGTGCATCCATCCACTCGGATATAAAAACATATCGACGGACTGCACTCGGCTGAGGCTGAGACTTCACTTATACAGCCGTGAGGCTTCAGTGTTAGACTGCGGTATGTCCCCACAACGACATCGGCCCTCCAACGACCGAACACGTCGACAGCTCCTCGCTGCCGGCGGTGCAGCTCTCCCACTACTGACTGCTGGATGTCTCTCCAGTCTCCCCCCACTCGGTGGCAATCAGCGCTATGGTCGCCTGACTGTCCCAAGCGGGGGTGATCCGGCGTATCGACGATGGCTCCCCGCACCAACGAGTGTAGAATCCCCACCCGATCGGTATTCTTTCGCCACCGTACAGCCGACCGCTCCTCGACCCGACGCTCCCGAGGAGTTCATCGCGCGGCGTGCCTACAGTAAGGCGAATATCAATTACTTTGGCATCGGCTTCGAGAACTACGACCTCCTCGTTGATTCGATCTTCGGCACCGTCATCGAGGCCTCCTTCGACCGGACGCAGGTCACTCAGACCATCACTGACAGCGGCTACGAACGCACTGGCCAGTATCGAGACTACGTTGTGTTCGCTCGTTCGGACGTGCCCCGTCGTGTCGCTGTCGGCGACGGCGTCGTTGTCTGGACGAGTGTACAACAACACGACCAGCCAAAGCTCGAGGCGGTGATCGATGCCGGCGCTGGGGAACGGCCTCGATATCACGAGGAGAACGCACGGTTCGAACAGCTCACAACGGCCGCTGGTGGGAACGCTCATCTCCTCGTCAACACGGACATCCACGATCCGACAGGCCGACCAGCGATGCTCGCCGATGCATTCAGATTCGATGGCGAGACGGCGTATCAAGTCGTCACTTATCACTACGAGAACGACCGTGTGCCGGCGGAATCAGCGCTGAAGCAGGCGCTGAAAGAAGGTGGATATCGATTCACTACGGAAGCCGAAACGTTTGACGTCCAGATCGACGGGTCGCTTGCGACGGTTGAAGCGCAAGTCCCATTCAACTCAAATACCGAGATTGCGCCCGAGTACGACCTCCCACAAGTGACGTGGGGTGTGACCCAAGACGCGGACGCAACGCGCGTCACGTTTCGACACGAGGCTGGTGAGTCGGTCTCCGCGGACCGGCTTTATTACGACCTCGATCGCCCGGAGGACTTTGGCGAACTCGAGAAACAGCCCCTCTGGTCGGACAGCGACGATGATTCAGTGTCACCTGGTGCGGAGGCGACCGTCGATCTGAGCGATCACCTGGATGCAGAGGGCATCTCCCTCGTGTACTCGACGGGCGGCACTCATTTCCACGTACTCTTTACCGTGGACTTGCGGGGGGAAACCGATGCGTGATGTCGCCGCACGGGTGCCAGTAAACGGGGGCCGACAGTGGTTCTCCTGCGATGTGCTCGTGTCTGGAATACAGTACTTTTGTACATACCTAATGAGATCTGAGCAAGAGATGGCCGACGTGGACCTCGCGACCGTCGTCGCGTTGTTGGACGACGAGCACACACGGTCGATTCTGGTGGCGACCAGCGACCGGCCAATGTCGGCTACCGAACTGAGTGAGCACTGTGGGCTTTCCACGTCGTCGATTTATCGACGGCTCGACCGTTTGAGCGATGTCGATCTCGTTGGTGAGCGGACCCGACCGCGATCGGATGGCCATCACGAGACGGTGTACGTGTCCAGGTTGCATCGATTTGAGGTCACTATTTCGGATGGTGAACTCCGATGGGACCTCAACCGAGGGCCAGAAAGTGACGACGTCGCAGATCAGTTGACGCGCCTGTGGGGGAAGTTCTGATGTCCGTTGTCGGACTCGGCTCCCCTGTTGGGCTGCTTGCGGGGCTGGCAGCAACGGCCTCGGCGCTAATCGGACTCTATATTGGCTACCAAGCGTACCGCGGGCTGAGACGGAATGATGAACGCTCGATGCGGTGGCTCTCGGTCGGGATGATCCTGCTCTTTGGTGTCACGTACACGCTTGCAGTCACCGGACAAGGGCTGCTCGCCTTCCGTATTATTCCGATTGACCTCCAGAATGTCGTGCGTCTCCTCGTCAGGGTAATCCAGCTTGCCGGGCTCCTGTGTATCGCGTATTCTCTGCAGATTGCGACCGATCGGTAGTCTGTTCCCGGTGCGATTACTCCTGGAGGGTGATCTCGTCGTCGCCTTTCGGGACCACATACAAAAACGACCCACGATCGTCGCTGTCGTTCCGGTACCAGTGTTCGACACCCGCAGGGGTCAAGATCTCGTTCTTTGTTGGGTAATTGGATCACACAATTTCCTTCTAGACAACAACGAACAGCGTCGAGCAGTCTTCTCAGAGATGTTTACACCGGCAACGAGGGGTGTTTTATCGACTCGATTTGATGTTGATTGACTCACACACCAGAAGACAACCATCATCTTAACCAACAGAGCTATTGTTTCTCCGGCTCTTCGTTGGTTAAGACGAGTCACAACGATGTCCTACGAGCCACCCACGCCACCGACTGAGCTCCCTGTTGAAGCGGTTACGACGCTCCAAGAGTATTCGCCTGAACTTCTTGAGGAGGTTGCACGCTACGCCGAGGCCTTGGCAGAACACAAAGCCAGAGCGGAGCGCCTTGACGCTGCAGCTGACACCGATACACCTGAGGAGCGCCCCGAGGACCTCCCTGACGACGTCCCCTCGAAAGCAACGATTACGATCAAGGAGATCAACGACAACCGCTACTACTACTGGCAGTGGCGGGAAGGCGACAAAATCAAATCCAAATACAAAGGCCCGGTCTGATCCGAGTTCGTACCCACTATCCGGATCTCCGTTTCGTGGTGATTCTCCACTACGATTGGTCAGTTTCTTCGATCAGTAGGCGTCGAATACACGCGAGCGGGTGGAGTTGAGATGACGGGGGGTGGGCTCACAGTGCATACGGACTAATCGACACCCGTTTACTTGCTATCGGTTGGGGCCCCGGTCCGTTACTCTGCAGCTGTTTGAGTCACAGAAGGGATTAACTACCATTCTGATAGACTTCGTCGTAAATGGTTCCCCACTCTGTTGCGACCACTCTGATCGCCTCGTTATTACGGCCTCGACGCACATCTTCGGTCCACAACTGGTCACCTTCGACTGGTCTGTGCACTCCAATAGAAACTGAAGAGGGGCTCTAATGCCGAGTTTTCTGACACGCCTTTCGGCAGGGATGAGTCGTGCGAGTGAGCATCTGGTGTTGGTACTCGTTCCGATCCTGTTTGCGCTATTAGATACGAACAAGATCACAGCGATCACCACGTTCGATGGCGGCCACATTGGGTTCAAACTCGGGTTTCCGCTTTCGGTCATCACTGTGTGGCAGTTCGTCAGCGTCCCTAATTCCGGTGTGTCCGTGAATACTGGGCTGCCGATCGAGCTGCTGCCATTCGTGTTCCTCACGGTTCCTCTCTTGGTGATCGCTCAGGCAACGATCCAAGCGGGTTATTTCGGCAGTCTCAGCAATGCCCTCGATGGTAATCCGTACGCGTTTCTCCAAAACAGTCGTACGTATTTTCTCCCGTTTCTGGTGTTGACTACGATTCCATTCCTCGTGTTACTGCCGCTTGCAGTGGGAGTGTTCGGGGTTGAGTCACTCACTGGCAGCCTCAGTGGTGCAGCGCTATTGGTTCTTCTTCCAGGGATGGTAATCTTCCTGATTGTGGCGTACCTCTTCTATGGAACGCCGTATCTGATCGTCATTCGAGATCGAGGACTCGTTGACGCGGCTCGGGCATCGTACGCGCTTGCAATCGAAGGGGGACCGTATCTCACGTACGCCATCGGCTTTTCGCTGTTCGTGTTCGCTGTGTCTCCGGTAGCGACTGGGATCGTCGTGAACGTGCCCGTCCTCGGGCTCTTGGTTGGTATTCTCGCTGGCGGTTTCATCGGCCTCGGTTTGAATTTCGCAACGATGCAATTTTTTGCTGATCTTGATTCTGCATCGACTGCTGACCGACCCGATCAAGAAAATACGAACCCACAGTACTGAACTCAAGACTCATTTTACCCTGAAACCGCTATAGATTGTTCCTGGAAGCTCAAAGAACCGGTTCCGAACATTATTGCGCCCGACCAACAGATTCCACGAAACGAGAACATCAAGATGCTCATCGCGCCCTTTTGTGCTCAATGCAGTCGCGTTGGGGTGCTGTTGTTGCCTCTCTCGGGAACCGTTGCGTACTATGCACAACTGGCTCTGTTGAAACCCTATTAGAAAGAAAGAGAACTGGAGCGTGTTTTAATGTCGGTTAGTGTTATTCGCCGTTGACTGTCTGGTTCTCTGGAGACAGGTCGATCCTGATAATCTCTTCTGAGGGGACGGTCGTGGTGGTTTCGTCGTCGTCTTCGACTTCGAGGGTGAAGGTGCCGTCTCCGCCACGTTCAATCGAGCTCTCGTTCAGCTCTATCTGGGTGGCTTGGTCAGCTGTGAGTCTCGTGGCGTTTTCTTCATTGTTCGTGTTCTGACTGTGTTCCGTATCGTTGAGATCGTAGTCGGTGGCGTCGATCGTGATGGCGTTGGAGGCGTTGAGTTTCACCGGTTCATCGATGTAGGTGACCTGCTTCTTTGAGAGGTTGACGTCGGTGATGACCCGTGTCTCGTCCGGCTCCTCAATCGGAGCAATCTTGACGTGGATCACATTCTCGTCCAACTCTGAGGCCCATACCTCGAAATGAACGGCAGTTACCTCATCGAAGTAACTCCGGACTGTATGGTTCGCCCAAGCCGTCTCGATGACCTGATCGACCTCTTCATCACTCACCTCTCCGGAGTTGATGACGTCAACGGTGTAGTTGGCTGGCAATGCATCATCCGACGCTGTGTCGGCCGTAGGGGTGTCCATTGCGGCGACGACACTACCCGTACCGAGAGCGAGCAGTGCGGCGACCGCGAGGAGGGCAAGTTTCGTGCGCATAGTTCGTCAATCACCTGGTAGCGTGGAGACACCACCGAAACCTCCAAACCCTGGAGGAGGGGGCTCTCCACGTAGACCGTTAGATGAAAGACCTGAAAGTGATTGATTGGAAACGCATTACGGAACCGGTTTGGAACCCGTTTCAGCCGGTGGTTCACCGAAGATTATGTGAGGACGACGACGTTACCCATCCCTTTGCGTTTCCGCTCGACCAGGCCCTTGCTTTCGAGGGTATCCAAGGTTCGGCTGACCGTGGCCTTAGACAACTCGGTTCCCTCGACGATATCCCGTTGTGGAAGTTCACCACCGGCTTCAAGCACGACGGTGTAGACTATTTCCTCGTTGTTGTGTAACCGGTCAACCGTGTCCTCCCACCGTTCCTCAGGGGCCGTTGTGTTGTGCTGGACAGTGTCGCTGCCGGGTCCGTCACTAACCGCTTGTCGTGTCGGTGGGTGTTCTCCGCCGTTTGCGATGGGAGGCGGTGTCGCTGACTCGGTTGTCGGGACTGTGGTGGTGTGGTCGTGGAGTAAGAGGTAGGTGCCGCTGGCACCGAGGAGGGAGGCTGCGACAGTGATGAGGGCGACGTCGGTGTAAGTGAAGTACTGGCCGAGCTGGGTGGTTTGCGCGCCGTTGTCACCGATAGAGACCATAACCGGAGAGGGGGTGATCAGTTGGATGGCAAGCACGAGGACCGCGGCGACGAACGCGGACGCCGCGATAAGGCGCTTACCGTGGAGGGCTGACAAGTCCATATGAACAGGGTAATGAGCACTCCGTCTAATGCGTATCGCTCTTTCGCTGTAAAACCGGGATGAAACGCCTGTGAAACGCATTTCCAACCGTTTCCCAACCGGTTTCACGCAGTACTGATGTGGTCTTTCACCTAAGTCCAAAACACCAATGACATCCGATCTACAGTCCCGTCTCACCCTGTTGGTGGTCCTTGCCGTTCTCGGTGTCGGGCTCGCTGTCATCGGCACCGCGGTCGGTGCCACTACTCCTCACGCCGCTTCCGGGGTGGGTACAGCGTTCGTCGTGTCTGAAGACAACGTCACTGTCGAACAGGGTGATCAGCAGGTTACCATCGTCGACAACATAACCCGGATCGACAGTATCGAAATCGAACAACAAGGAAGTGGAACCTATCAGGTGAACACAGAGACTGAGGACCCACTGACGGACAGCGAACGCAGTCACGCCAAAGCAATCGCCCATAACAACGCGACCGTACAGCAGGTACTTCAGGACCTGGAACAGTACGAACTGATCGTTGAACCGATCCACAAACTGACCGTGGACTCTGGCCAGACCACGACCTTCACCGGCCTCAATAGTACCTCGATGGAAAGTGAGACAGCCGAGGGAGAGGAGACGTTCACCCTCACAGTCGAAGACAGTGACGAGACAGGTACGGTCACCATCGACCGTCATCCAGAATACGTCAAAGACGAGGCCACCATCAGGATCCGCAACCCTTCCACCGGCGAGATGTATTACTCTGCCACAGTCGACCTCGAAAACGAGACCGTCACAGATATCACCGACTGGCGTTCGGATTAACGCTGGTCGTCCTACAGGAGAGGAGTCACTGTGGCGGGATTTCAACAGTAGCCGTCGACTCGCAACAGCAGACGACGAAGTGGTACATCAACGCGTACCTCCACGCCGACCGGGACGATGCCCTCCCGCTCGACGAGAACGCAACTACGGCTACGGCATCACGCGGCTGAAAGACACGCAGGCCGTAGACCTGGAGGTGTTGGACTACTCGCGTCTCGAAGACGGCGAGGCGTTCATCCTCGAACTCGTGATCGCCGTTCGTGTTGGAGTCGGAGTACCTGAACGCTCACGACCAGGACGTGCCGTGGTGGTGGAAGGAGGATCGCCGCGATCTCCGTGAACGCGAGGAGAAGGTGCTGGAACAACGTGAGAGGTACAAGCTTCAGACCGAGGACCACGGGCAGGTGGTCGCCTACGAGGGCGACCGTCCGGTGGAGACCGCGAAGAACGGCATCCTCCGGGTTGGCAGTCACTCGAAGTACGGCTTCGGAGAGCTACGAGTGAAGCCCATCGAACCCTGGTCGAATCAGTGTCAGAACCCAGAGGAAAGACGAGGCTCATCGGGTGAGATTACTTATGTGTGACGGGGGAATCGAGGTGGTGTTTAGTTAATACTGTGAGTAATTATTTTGTACGAAACCTAATTCGTGGCGTTTCGGGTAGTCTCATACGCTTTCATTCCGTTCGTGGTGGTGACGTTGATTAAGTTACTAATCGTAACTGCAAAATCATTTGGACACCCAATTTTGGAACGTACAGAAACTCTACGCAAAGTATTACTCTGACGCTTAACTAAACACGACCGTTCGCCATCCAGACAGTTATTTACAATACGTCTCACAGGTGCTGGGAGATCATCGACTTCCACTGTATTATATAAATGAATTCAACTCAGTCTTCACCGCCTTTTTCAGCGACCTGAAAGATTGGATCAATGGAAATCCTTGACTAGGTAGTGTTCGGATTCTCACTCGCCAGCCAGGGTCTCAGCCAGTTCCTGGGCTCGAGCCACCTCCGCATCCGCCTCAGGATCGCCCGTCCCGTCGATCTTCGAGAGGAGTTCGACAACAACGCTGGCGCGATCGGCGACCACCGCCGGATCATCGATTTCGCGTAGATCGTCAGCGACCGCCTGGGCCTCACCTAACAGGCGACTTGGGGTGCGATCAACTGGCCGTTCGGCCGTGGCTGCGAGACACTGGTACAGTTCTGCTTTCGCGTCACCCGGCATTATCGTGGAGTATGGTGGCCGACCCCCGTATACCAGTCGGTCGTGAGGTCGGTGTCTGTCTCATTGTTTCTGAGAGAGGCTAACCAACACTCAGTGACGATAGCTATTAATTGTTGGTTAGTAGGTGCCGTCAGGCTCTCGGGTTGAGCCGTAACCAACACAGGGTCTTCTAATACCAGCGTTAGGGGAGCAAGGTGAGATTCAACCACGGGATTGCTGTTCAAAAGACGAGCGGTATTCTTCTCAACCTGGTTCCGACCCCCGATTCCCAATTAAACGGCTCTGGTGAATCGCTGTACCGCGGCAGGATAGGTCGTCAAATCAAAGGAGGTGAAGCGGGAAACCCGCGGTGGTTATGTCGAGAATCTCCCGCTTCACGAGCAAAGCGGTCACGTTAGCTAAAAATATTGTTGGTGGCCGAGTCGAAGTCGCCGCCCCCGAAGGGGGTGGCGGCTTCGCCGATTACGCTCTTGTATCGCTGCACTGTCTACGGATTTACCTCGATGAGTCGTACCGCAACGCTCTCGGTCTGCTGAGCGAAATGCCGCATATATTGGCCGAGATCGGCCTCGAAGAGGGCGATCTCCCTGACCACTCAATATTGGTAAAGGCGTTTGATAGCTTCGAGATGAAGGTCTGACGAGTGCTGCTGCGCCTGTTGGCGCAGCTGCACGACCTCTCAGGTCACGCCGCCATCGACGCCACGTTTTTCGACCGCGAAAACGCCAGCAAGCACTACTGCCGCCGGACGAATTATCGCGTTCAAACACTCAAAGCGACCGCTCTCGTCGATACAGAATCTCAAGCTGTCCTTGACGTTCACTGTACGACCGAGAAAACACACGACACACAGCTCGGCTGGCAGGTCGCCTGCCGCAACGCAGGCGACCTGCCCAGCCTCGCCGCCGACAAGGGCTACGATTGGATGGATTTACGCCAGAAACTGCATGAAGAAGACGTGAGACCGCTGATTAAGTATCGCATCTTCCGGCCCATCGACCACGCGCATAACACGCGGGTCGATGGGCCTCGATACCGCCAGAGATCGATGTGTGAGACTGTCTTCTCGTCGATCAAGCGCACGCACGGCGACACCGTGCGTGCGCGAACGTGGTATCGAGAATTTCGTGAGCTTGTCTTGAAATGTGTCGTTCATAATATGATCGTGTTTAGTTTGGAGCATTGAACCAGGCGACAAATGCTTGGAGCCAATTTTCGGCAGTTTGCAGCTCAACGTGGCTAAAACAGTTTGAGAACGAGGAAGTTCTGCGCTTGAGCTCTCGAAAGATTCGTTTGATGGCGTTCCGATTTCCATCTCGTTCAGTTTGAAATCGGAGGCCAGCTCTGGCCAGTGCAGTTTGGAGGTGTTGAGCGCCATCGACCAGAAACACAGCAGATTCGACATTGTGTTTCTGGCGGAGTTCTCGCAGAAAGATCTCGGTTAATACGGTCGTTGTCGTTGCAAAGAGTCGCAGATGCAGCAGATCGTTTGTGTCGGGATCGGCGGCGGCGTACAGCCAGAATTGCTGGTCATTGATTCGAATCGCGGTTTCATCGAGCGCAACGTGATTCGGGCTTCGCCCATCTATGGGCTGTAGATTGGCCTTCTGCCCCCAGTCATAGATTGCCTTGCGAGAGCGCTCGACACCCAACTTGTCGAGAATAGAGACGGTATTCGACAGCGACAGCCCCGCTAACTGGAGCTGAATACCGAGCTTCATCGCACGCTCGGGTGTCCGCTGTCGCTCCACAAAATCCAAATCAATCCAGTCCGTGCATCCGCTGAGGCGGGCGATTTCTGCCATAGACCAGCAAGAAATTCTCCCGCCTCACTCTTCATCCTTAACTAAACACGACCCATAATATCAAGCGAGCAGTGAAACCGTGAAATCAAGCGCCGTCTGACGATTCACCAGAGCCGAAATTCCCATATATAGATTCCACAGTTCTAGGGGCATTCTAAAATCGAAGATCGAGATTACCTCTCTCACCCGAGCGTACCGAACCCTTCCTCCCGCATCAACTCAGCAACCTGTTCGGGATTGTGAAATGCTGCGAGCAGGGCGAACTCTCGGGCATCTGTTTTTGAGATTTCGTTCGCTCCGAGATGTTCGGCCAGTTTATTCCTGAATTTGCCTTCTTGTTCGGCTACCTTGTCGCGGACGTGGATTTCGAGACGTGTGTCGCGTTCGTCGCCAACATTATTCCGCCGGACAAAGTACGGATACGTCTCCGTTCCGGAGGAGGTTGTTGTCGCTGTTTGGATTTGGTCCTCCCGTTTTGAGTCCCTCGAAGTACTCGTCGTTTTTGTAGGCTGGTCGTCTGCGGAGGCTGCGCGGGCTGTTTCTGATTCTGTCGACTCTGCAGTGTGACTCTCGTCTTTTGCCTTTGTGGATTCAGTAGACGAGTTGGGTTCCTCTTCTTTCTCATCGTCCCCACCGAAATCGAGATTTCCGGACCCGGATTTGAAGTTGCTCATATGGTTGTCGCCTCCGTTGCCTCGTCATCTCGAAGATTGATCGTCCTCGTCTCGTAGTCCTGAATATCGAGTTCCAGCACTGGATCGACCTTCGCATCGAACGTATCGGTGGCAATGAACCACGCAAGTTCGTACAACTTCCGCAGCGTCTCGATCTCCCGGTTTCGTATCCGTCGTTGACCGGATTCGCTCACCATTTCACCGTCTTTTTCGTACGTTTTCCACCGTTCTTCGACAACCTTGAATGCGGATCCTCTGGCTTCCCACATAGCGTCCATAAGGCTTTCTCGATTCCCGATGGTGACTGGGGTGGCGAATGCATCCGTGTTCTCGAACTGTTGTTGATACTGCTGGTGAGCATTCGTTTGGCCAACTCCCGAGGGTACGACACAGGACAGCCCGATCTCGATATCGAGCTGGCTCTCCATATTTCCGACGAGTTCCTCAAGTCCTTCTAGGCTCAGATTTCCTTTCCCAGCTGGTTTGACGGGTGCGAC
Source organism: Halobellus limi (assembly GCF_004799685.1). Lineage (NCBI taxonomy): Archaea > Methanobacteriati > Methanobacteriota > Halobacteria > Halobacteriales > Haloferacaceae > Halobellus > Halobellus limi. The sequence goes on along the minus strand of NZ_CP031313.1, from coordinate 162,312 downwards.
GAGCGTTCGCAGGGCGTAAATCGCATTATACAGCAAGTCCTCCGCCCGGGCGTTCGGGTCGATGAGGACGGCATCGTATTTCTCCTGGAGTTTCTGCTTATTCCAGAGGAGTTCATACAGGAGTTCGAACCGAGGATACTCTTCGCGGCTTATATTTTGCATTCCCGTCTCATAGGCAATCTTCTGCTCGAGGTTCGACGTAAAGTCACCGAGCATATCGTGACTTGGAACAATGTCGACGCCTTCTGCTGTTGTCTCGATCAACTCCTGAAAATCCCCATCAGGCATATCGAGAATGTGTTTGACTAGGTTGTCGGCGTCTGGATCGTTTCGATGTTCACCGACATCAAAGAGGCTCGTTAGGTTCCCCTCCTGTGGATCAAGATCCAGTACGAGTGTATTGAGCCCCATCCGCTCAAGCGCAACTGCGAGGTTGGCGGTCATAGTCGTCTTGTACGTTCCGCCTGATTCCGAGTAGACTACGGCCGTGATCATACGCTCGATGTATCTATCTCCTATCGCATAAACCTGTGTCAGACATCCGCTTCGAATATCTGTAACAGATATCTGTAATAGTTATCTGTACCTAATCTCTGCAATGGGCGTTGTGTTGTGATTGTGTGGCATATTGGTGGGCATCACAGATATCTGTTCTTTATATCTGTAACAGCTATCTGTAATAGATTTCTGGAACAGACCCAACAATCTTACCCACTGGAAACTCCTACGGCGACCCATTACAGATCACCGGTACAGATATCTGTTACAGATTTACTACATAGAAAGCTAATACAGATCATCGGGACAAGACACTGACGTACCGTCAGACACACTCTAAAGTCTATATCGATCGCGACTGATTCGATATGGCGATTGGACCGATTGATATAGTTACCACAGGCCTCGAGGTGAGCTGATCACAGTTCTCAGTACCTATCTCGAAAACGGGTGTGTTGACAATACGACCGCGGAATTTTTACCTTCTATGTGACGTCAATTGTTCCAAATTACGGTATGCAGGTGTTCTAATTGCTGTTGAATATTAACAGGGTCACTCTGTGCGCCTGATTATTGCATAGTCCATTGGCCCGGTCGAGAACTAAATTTCATATAGCAGTATATGATTTATTTAACCCTCAATTGCCGATTCTGGCCTTTTCAGGTGGATTTACGGAACTACTGTCTGAGAGTGGCCAAAATATACCCGTTCTATTTACTCGTGCTTAGTTGAGTAATCACGAGTAACTTTTTGTAGAACCTACCCGTACCCCCCAACCGAGCCAAATCAGAAACTATGCGCGAACCCTTCTCTCAACTATGAGCGGCCGACGTAGCCCCGATACACCGATTCAACAGACCTTCCAGAAGTTCCTCACAGACAAGGGCAAAGGCGACACGGGTGAGAGCGGTAACTACCGTCGCAACACAGAGCGAGAACTCGACCGCTTCCACAGCTGGGCGCTCGGGAAGACAGCCGACCCGGCCAACGCAGATCCAGCGACGTCGTGGAACGGGATCGTAGAGGCGCCACCCGTCACCTTCGCTGATCTCGACGCAACCGTGTTCGGCGACTACGCACGCTACCTTCGCGGGTCGGGGTACTCCCACTCGACAATCAACACCTACTACGCGTACGTGGCTTCGTGGTGTGGGTGGGCGCACGGGCAAGGGTACATTTCGCGGCACTACGCTCGGGAGTCAGACGCCGAAGATCCTCTTCCAGACAGCAATAACCGTCGTCCAGGTGACCAACAGGCGTGGGACTCAACAGATCGAGACCTGCTCACGCGATTTGTCGACGCAGAAGCGAGTGCTGCGATCGATACCTTCGGTGATATTGAGGTTCCGTACGATGAAGTCGAGGACCCTGAGGGTGATCTGTGGAACGAGAAGGTCCGAGCTCGTTTCGAGGCAATCAAACGGTGCCGCGACCGCGCGCTTGCGTATCTGTTAGCGTACACGGGTTTACGAGCTGCAGAGTTCCTCCGTGATCCGAATGACGAACGACCAGGACGGGATGGACTACGCTGGCGCGACGTCTCCCTCGAGGACCGCAGTGCAACAGTCTACCGGAAAAATCAACAGTGGAAGGAAGCCTCATTGCCAGAACCCGTTCTTGGCCCCCTTCGTCGGTACAAGCAACTATTGGACCCGCCTGAAGAGTGGCCAGTATTCACGACACTGCATCGGCCGACACTGTCCTCTCACGTTCAATCTGGGCTTGCTGAACGTGGTCTCAACGAGGATATGGTCGAAAGTGTTCGATCAACTTGGCCCGATCTGCTTGCGGGGGCCGAACACGAACTTGATGCCCCACCAGGATTGACGACTGACGGGGCTCGACGTGTTCTTCAGCGGCTCACTGACGCCGCTGACATCGATGTTAACGATGATCGTCACGACTATCTCGCTCCTCACGGCGGCCGTCGTGGGATGGGTGAGGTACTGGTCCGAGAATTCGGCTACGCTGCTGCAGCGCGGTACCTCGATAACTCCGAGGAACAAGTCCGGCAGGCATACCAGCACATTGAGGCTGCTGAACGGGCAGATATGGCGACTGAGGCACTTTCAAAAACGGACCAACGGGTTAATCAAGATTCGAAATAGTTCCTGTTTTATCCACCAAACTAGCAGCTCTTGATTCTCGCCGTAATCACGACCATTTTGAAGTACCCCGCCGCTGTCGGTGAAGCACGAATGCTGCAATCGGCTCAGAAAGATGCTTTCCCGGGGTAGAGCCACCACGAACGGGGTTCGAGATTTCTCTGGGTCGCCTCAGCCCAGTCCGTGGAGATGGCGGGGGAGTCCTCGTGAGAGACCAGATGCCTGGGCCCATTCTCCGCACGTCCGTTGCTGCCAGGTGGATATTTAGGTCTATTCCGACTCACATATAATGTTTATATAGTAGTGGTCCGTGATACGGCATATGAACCACGAGACGGATAGTGCGAATTCGTCTGGGGTAGCTATTTCTCTTTCAATACCCCCTTCAGATCCGACTTTATTCAAACACAAGGCGACGAGCGACGTCCTTCTCTTTTTAACAAATCACCGATTCAGTGACTTCTCATTGCGAGAACTCGCGACACAAATTGGTCACTCACACCAGTCCGTCCGACGGGCAGTAAACGTTCTCAGCGCGAACGACTTGGTTGTCGAATCGCCCGAAAGCAACCAGCGACTCGTCCAGATCAACAGGCAGCGCCTGTCGATTCCAGACGATCCGATCCTCCGAATCCCCCAACCAGAGTATCATCAACCCGTCAAAGCTGCGGTTACGGAGCTTCGTGAGAACATCAACGACGTCGTCGGCATCATCCTCTATGGGAGTGTGGCTCGGGGCGAGGCTGACCGACAGAGCGATATCGATCTCTGGGTGCTAACCCGGTCTGGGCGGGCCGCAAGCCAACGAGAAGCGAACACCATTGCCCGTGACCTCGAAGATACGGAGTTCGATGGTGACCGATACGCCTACGATATCGATGTCGAGGTCGTCCAGGGGATCCCGGCGTACACCGAAGACATCCGAGAGATCGTCGTTTCAGGGATTCCGGTCTACAAGACGAATGACTTCGAAACCGTCGAGAACCTCCTCTTGGAGGAAGGAGCCTCTGATGAGTAACGGCTCGGACCCGACCGCTGTGCTCACAGCACTCGACCGTGCACAGGATGCCTTCGAGATGGTCGGACGCGGTCGAACAGCGTTCGAGGACGGGATTAGTGCCGACGAAGACTGGAAGACACAACTGACGAAAGCGTGCCGCCTCCTTGAGGTCGTTGACACTCTCCAGTCACAGGATGGGTACTACACGGCCGTCATCGAGGTCTGTTTCGGCGCGATCGAACGGTCGATCGAGGCGTACGCGCTCGCGATGACGAACGATATGCTTCAGGACTTTCAGGACCACCAGTTCAGCTACGAGCGTGCCCACCAGATCGGGTTGTTTGAGCGGGAGACTGCAGAGGCGATGAAGAACCTCTACAGCGAAAACCGGACAGAGAGTTATTACGGCGGCGGGCGTCCAACCGAAGAGCAGGCGGAAGCAATGACTGACCTCGCCGGCGCTGTCCATCAGTTCGCAGTGAGCCAGATTCGGGAAGGCGGCGTCTGTCTGTGTGACTGACTACATTCAACAGTTCAGGAGAGCACTATGGACCGGAATACACCGACAGAACGGACGCCATTGACCTCACTCTCCGAGTCGTTCGAGCGCTACCTCTAGGACAAGGGGAAAGGCCGTCCGCTCACGGGTCGACTCGTAGGTGAAACTCCGAGCGCCCTCGTTGGCCGCGAGGCGCTCACGAAGTCCGAGATACGTCTGCAGGTCCCAGTAAGCATTCTCGTGAATCTCACAGCCCTCACCTCGATCCAGTGAGAATGCCGGGAAGACAACGCGACTGACGTGATCCGTAATCGTTGCCGCTTCATCAAGGACAGCTTGATCGTGTGGGTCCGATTCGTTCTCCTCGTCACCGTAGGATGAAAGACGCCGTTCTGGTTCGCGTGGGACGGCAACACCCGTGTCCTGGGATTTGATGAGAATGGTCCGCGCAGCTGTCTCGACTGTACTGCGAAACTCGGCAGTGAACCGTTCGTGCCAACTGCGCCACAGCGTCGACTGGTTCGGGACACTTTCTAAGCCTAACTGCTCGCAGAGTACCGGGCGACACTCAAGATACTCGATCAGCGCTGTCTCGTGGTCCCACCCGTGGCATTCTTTCAAGATGAAGACGCGAAAGAGGGTATCCATCCCGTAGCGAGTTGACTCTGCGTACCGGTCGTGCGTGTCGAATCGGAAATACGCTAGCGGGAGTAGCCGGACGAAGTTCTCGACCGACCCGTGGCTGTCGTGTCTGAACCAGGTCTACGAGACAATTCTGATATCCGATTCCAGCCCGTCAAGCGAGCTTCGGTCGTACAGTGGTGTTGAATCGTATACCGGCCAATCAGCGTGTCGTTGACTTGCGATGCGTCGGAAGACTGTTCGCCGAGAATCGCGAGTCTGAGACATTACAAAGTGCTGACCAGGGCTCGTTCAACAACTTGTTTGACCAGAGAGGACGTAGGTGAAGATTGTGGTATATACTACTATTGTACCATAATCTTCGATATGGCAGTACGTAGCTCTAGTTATAACAATTATAAGCCCTTTTTCAATAATCTTCCCGAGCGATATGTGATGCCAGATAAGACACGCCGTCGCGTACTGCAGAGTACTGGGGTAGCACTGACCGCGGGCCTCGCAGGCTGTAGCTCAGGCAGTGGTAGTGATGGTTCCGACGGTAGTTCTGATGATGGCTCTGATAGTGAGTCCGGCTCGACCAGCGGGTCGTCGGGCAACGACTATGAGCCAATCACGTTCCTAGAGACGCCTGGTGAGACTCCAGGAGACACTGAAGAGATGTGGGAACCGTTCTCGGAGTACGTTAACTCGCAAGTTGAGGAGCTGGACCTGAACGTCGATTTCGCAGATAGTACTTCGGGAATCGGCCAGTCGCTCCTCAACGACCAAGCTGAGATGACGCGCAGCGACATCGTGTTGCTCGCGAATCCTGAGGAGATTGATGTCGTCGGCATCGTCAACGAAGGTGGTGCGTCGGTGTACTTCTCCGGAATCGCGACGCGTCCGGACTCCGATATCGAGGAGCTTTCAGATCTTGAGGGGGAGAGCATCGTGTTCGCTGACCGGCTCTCGACGAGCGGGTCGCTGTACCCCAACTACATGCTCAACCAGGCCGGACTCGACACTGGAGAGGCCCCATACGGCGACCCGGTGGACTACGACGGCACATGGACGAGTGGCCAGGCCGGCGCGATAGAGAACTTCCTTAACCGGGACGAGTTCGCCGCTGTCGGCTGTGATATCGCTGTTCTTTTGGAGTACATCTCGGAAGACCAGTGGCCAGACCGGGTGCGCGAACGGTCCGGCCGATGGGACGACGACGTCGGGTCGAGTTCGACAGAGTTGGAACTGGTCCAAGCGTCGCAGTCGCTCCCCCTCTCGCCCATCATCGCGCGCAGCAACTGGGAACACCCGCTACGCTCCGACATCGAAGAGGCGATTCTCTCGATCGACGAGGGGACGCTACGGGAGCCGGACGGAGACGTGGACAACCCAATCAGTGCGGTTTCGCCGGGTAGTAACGAGGATTACCAGCCCATTCTCGACGTGATCAACACGCTCGGTGTTGATTTAGGGGACCTGTAACTGCATATGGTCCTCCGCGTACAGGATTTAACCAAGGAGTACGGGGACACGACAGCCCTGGCAAACGTCTCCTTCGAAGTCCCCGATGGGAGCTTTGCTGTCGTGCTCGGTGAGTCTGGGGCTGGTAAGTCGACGCTGTTGCGGATCCTCAACGGGTTGACTGAACCCACTTCGGGGAGTGTGTATCTCGACGATCAGGAGATCACCAACTCGCGGTCGGACGTTGGAATGGTGTTCCAGCAACACAACCTCGTCGATGAGCTGAGTGCCTACGATAATGCCCTGACCGGGACATTCAATCGAACTGGATACCTTCGGAGCCTGCTCAATTTACAGCCTACCGAGGATCGAGAACTCGCACTAGAGGCACTGGACACAGTCGGATTGCTCGACGAGGCAGATCAAAAAGTGAATCGTATGAGCGGAGGTCAGCAACAACGCGTCGGGATCGCACGCGCGTTGGTTCAGCAACCGACGCTCCTCCTCGCCGACGAACCCGTCGCAAGTCTGGACCCTGCCAGTGCTGAAACGGTAATGACGTACTTTCGTGAGACTGCAAAAAAACGCGACCTCACGACGCTGGCAAGCCTCCATCAAGTCAATATCGCCCGGGAGTTCGGCGAGCAGTTCATCGGTATGAAAGACGGTGAAGTGATGTTTGTGGGCTCGCGCTCGGAACTCACACCCTCGATTATCGAGGAGATTTACGGTGAGATCCAGACAGAAGAACTCCGTGAAGGGACCGAGGCTACCGAGTTGAACGAATCAACACAGACCGAAGCCGCCAATATGAGAACTGAATTATGAGTACTGATCGCGATGGGCTCGTCGAGAGGATACTTCGACGATTCTTCGGTGATACTCAAGAGGATTCAGCCGTCAAACAACGGCACAGCGAATTGAAGCGTGCCCGACTGATACGTCGGCTGTCTCAGTCAGCTCTATTGACCGGCATTGCGGTACTACTGTACCTCTCATTGAACGCGGCTGGGTTCTGGAGGACAGAATGGGTGGAGTATTGGCCTCAGTTCATCGAGGCACTCGCACAGTATTTCCCGCCGAAGCTGTATTTCGGCGTGATTCCCTTCGTTGACCTCGGCCGCTACTACCGGTTCATGAACGAAGCTGGGTTGGTAGGAGAAGCTGGAATTACGCTGGCGATTGCGCTCGCGGGTACAATTATGGGCGCGCCGCTGGCACTGCTGTTCGGTATCCTCGGAAACGAGCGGGTCACCCCGTTTCCACTCAATTTCCTCTTCCGGGGCGTGATGAGTATTATTCGGTCGATTCCGGCGCTCGTCTGGGCGCTGATATACGTTCCCTTAGGCGGTATAACTCCAGTGACCGCAACACTCGCTCTCGGTACAGACACTATCGGAGAACTGGGCCGACTACTCACTGACGAACTTGAAGAGGTCGATGACGGACCCATCGAAGGAATTAGAAGCACTGGCGCAGGCAAGCCTCAGATAATCACGTTTGGAATGATTCCACAGATGATCCGACCGTTCATCGCATGGGCAATGTTTGTTCTGGAGAATAACGTCCGGTCTGCGGTCAGTCTCGGTATCATTGGAGCGGGTGGCCTTGGAGTGACGCTAACGATCGAGCAACAAACATTCAATTTCACAAATATGATGGCGACGATTCTATTTATAGTGGGACTCGTCATCTCCGTCGAAATAATCAGCCAGCGAACACGCTCTTACCTCCGTGAGGGCGATGATGTGGAACAGCTGAGCTTCTATCAGCTAGTTGTGGGCTTCCCGAAACGGATGTCTGACTCGCTACTCAAATAGACGGGTGGGGCCCTATCACTCCCTCCCTTCTCGGGGTGATTAAGCGTGATTCTGATCTGCTCCATTGCTCTGCAACAATACTCCGGGTTATCGAAGATGTACAGCCGTCATATTAGGTCCGTCGTACCGACTACTGCCGAGCCGGGCGTATTCACGAACGTATGTATCAATCTCAGCAATACCATATGCATTAGGACGGCCAGTCTCAACTACCAGTGGTGTGGCTGGTGTGTCAACGAGGGATACCTCGAGGCACACTACGCCCAGCGGGCGAGTGCAATGGCGCCGCTGCCGGAGGACGACGGCCTCAAGCCCGGTGACCAGCAGGCCTGGACATCCGAACAGCGCTATGCCCTCACCCGCCACGTCGACGAACGGGCCCGCGACGCCGTCGAGGCGTACACGACACTCCCAGAGGATACTGACCTCCTCGACAAGCAGCGAGGACGCTACGCGGCGCTGAAGGCGGCTCGTGACCGGGCTCTGGTGTTCATCCTCGCGTACACCGCCGTCCGCGTCGGCGAACTCCTCCGAGATCCAAACGACCCGCGCCGGCGCGGCGTCCGCTGGGAAGACCTCTCCCTCGACGACGGGAGTATGGACGTCTACCGGAAGAAACAGCAGTGGGACGCCGCGAGTCTTCCCGACCCGGTGATCTCGCCGCTGCGGAGCTATCGCCAGCTGATGGACCTACCGACGGAGCGCTGGCCGGTGTTTCCGACGTTCGACCAACGGACGCTTGCCGGGCTCGTTCAGGATGAGCTCGAAGAGCGGGGAGAACGCCCGGAAGCAATTACTGAGCGCCGTGAAGAATACGCTCGCGACCTGTTACTGGCACTCGATGAGGACATTCGGCCGCCGTCGATCACGACGGACGGCGCACGGTCGATTCTCCAACGGCTCTCGGAGACCGCAGAGATCGATATCGACCACCCGAAACACGATTATCTTGCTCCGCACGGTGGTCGACGCGGGATGGGAGAGGTACTTGTGCGGGCGTTCAGGTATACGGTAGCTGCCCGGTATCTTGACAATTCGGAGGAGATGGTTAGAGAACGGTACTCACATATTGAGGCGGGTGAGTTGGGAGATGTCGCGACTGAAGCACTCGAAGAGATTGACTCACTAACTGAACTTGATTAATTCCAGTATTTATGACAGGAGGTCTTTGCTCGCTCGTTCAGCCCCTTTTGAGAGCGTTTCTAATTTAGCCCACGCAATCTCTGGGTCGACGGTATGGTGCCCTGCCAACGTCGCAAGTCCACAATCAGGTGCCGCGAGTATTCGGGTGGGATCGCCAACTACCTCAGCCAACGTGCCGATACGATCTGCAACCGTCTGTGGGTGTTCGATAATATTCGTCTTAACATCGACAACACCCGGGATTAACTGCCAATCATCCGGCAGCGGATGTTCGGCGAACGCTCGCCACTCGTGGTGGTGCCGTGGGTTGGCGTATTCGATCAACAACCCGCCGACGTTGGCTTCGTACAGAAGAGGAAGAATTTCCTCTAGAGGAACGTCCCTGTGATGGGGCCCCTCATAGTTACCCCAGCAGCAGTGTAATCGAATCTGTTTCGCCGGGATGCCTTGCGTAGCCTCGTTGATCGCTTTGATACGCTGACGGACTCGTGTTTTGAACTCATCGATGGATTGATTTTTGAATTTCCGATGTCGCTCTGAGAGCACGTCGGGGGCGTCAATCTGTAAGATCATCCCCGCGTCGGCGATTCGCTCGTACTCTTTCCGCATTTCTCTTGCCAACGCGAATGTGAATTCGTCGTTCGAATCGTAGTACTGATTCCCAAGCGAGGAAGCGATGACGCCCGGTGAGGCTGCAGTCATAAACGTCCCCTCGAACTGCACCCCTGTACGATCGCGGATCTCTCGGCATCGCTCAATTTCTCTTTCGACGATCGAGCCATCCCCGTATCGTACTTCCTCAACAGCCACCGGTCGGGTTTGTGCTTCCGAGACGATATCTGGAAAGGCTTTTCCGGCGTAGGTGGGGAAGTCTTCAACATCTGCCCATCGTGGGCGAGGGATCGTTTGCTCGCTAAAGCCCTCGAGGCGATCGGAGACGTAGATATGAAAACCAGGCCGCGACTGTTCCCCGTCGTTCCCGATATCTATGCCAACTTCGGCTTGCCGTTGGATGGCTCGTTCCGTCGCCTCCGCGATGGCACTATCAAGTTCGGTCTGGTCAACCGTTTCATCTTGGCCTCGTCGATGTATTAATTGGATCAATTCGTCCGTGCGCGGGAGGCTCCCAACGTGAGTCGTAAGGATACGCTCATCGCTTCCTATCATAGTCTACAAAAACACTGTACGTAGAGACCACGCTTATTATTGTGTGGTCCTGGTTTGTATCTCCGCCGATATCCTCTGTTAGCATAGGGCGTTACCGAGGTGTCCCTCAATTCAAAACCGCAAACACAGTACGCAAAATCGAATTATGGCAAAGGACCGAATCCACTCAGTAGTCGTGGATCGGATCGTCGTCGTCGGTAACCGCTTTGATGTAGCCGATTTTGTCGTAGGCGATCCACTCTTCGACGTACTTCCACTCGCCGTCGACCTTCTGGATGAGACAGTTTGCGATACCGAGGTTGTCTTCCATCGTCTTTCCGGTCGGTGGTCCGTACTCCGTCGGACCGGTGTTCTCGGCGGTGATCGTCCGCACCATCGAAGTGTAGTACCCGTCTTCGGGGTTGCCCTCCCAGATGATTTTCTCGATGTTCATCTCCGTCTCGGGGAACGCGTTCAACCGCGCCAGGGTGTCTTCGACGAGCGCCTCGGAACCGACGATGTCTCCCTCGCCGCCGTGGACGACTACGTCGTCGTCGTAATACTCGTAGATCTTCCCGACGAGTTTCTCGTCCCAGATCTCTCTGGTACTCTGGCGGATCATCCGCTCAACGTCGAGCTCGTCCGCAGTGCGCCAGTCTTCTGTCATTGGCGCGTCCCCGTGGCTGTCTCCGCTATCCCGTGATCGATGCCCGCATCCGAATTCATCGAAGTATCAAAGCTTGGTCGTATCACTACTAAACCCTACTGAGTGATTCACATCTTAGGTTTTAAAGATTACGCTACATTTGACCCCCTCTCCCCTCTCGTTCGGATCGAATCCGTTCGCTGGAGCGTCTCTGTCTCCCGAGGATCAGAAATACTGTTGATCGTTACGAAGCCGGTCGAAGACGTCGACACCCATCTGTTGGAGCAGATCGATCTTGTCGATGAGGACCCAGTTCTCGGCGAGTTTGTCACCCTCGCGACGCCAGAAGTCCATCACCCGCATACCAACGGGTTCGTCGGTCGCCGGAAGTCCCATCCATCCGTCCCCAAGATGCGTCGCCTCGACCGACGGCCATCCCGTCGAGGCGCAGTAGTTGCCCTCGGCGAACCGAGCGACGTGGTCGCCGCCCTCGCGGTCGGGGAAGGCTTCGAGGAAAGGTGCCTGGTGGTATTCCTGGAAGCCGTCGATTCCGCGGGTCGTTCCCGTCCCCGCCGGTCCGTACCACATAAAGTCCTCGTGCCAGAACTTCTCGAGGCCCATCCCGTCGAGGCCCTCCTCCTCGTAGTCGTGGAGGCTGTCGATCATCCCCTCGACCACCTGGAGCGTCTTTTCGGACGCCTCGTCGTCCTGTTCGTCGAGGAGGACGCCGTCCTGCGTCGTCGGCCCGGGGATGACGACTTCGGGAGCGAGCGCGGGAACGAACTGGTAGCCCGCCTGCCGCATCACGTCGAGGACGTCGACGAGCAAGCGGGTCTCGGCGATTTTGCCGTCCACGACGCGGTGGAACTCGCCGTACCGGAGCCACGTCGCGTGTCCGGTCGCGGGAATCTCCAGCCAGTCGTCCTCAAACGTCCCGACCAGGTTACCGGCCGCACAGACCCACTCGCCGCCCTCGAACTCGCCGGCGAACAGGATGTAGTCGTTCTTTTCGAGGTCCGGGAACGATTCGAGGAGCGGCCCCCAGTACGCGTCGGCGATCGCGTCGGATCCTTCTACCGCGTTGATAGGTTCAGGGCCGTGCCACTCTGCGTCGGCGTGGTAGTAGTCGGTGAGAAGGTCACCGACGTTCGCCGCGCTCGCGTCGTGGATCTCCTGAGAGAACTCGTGGACTAACCGCTTGCGTTCCGTGGTCATATCACTCACCTAAGCTGGTGCGTAACACAGACAAATAAGTGTCGGTCAGAAGTCGGTGCGAGGCGTCGCCGAGGCAATCAGGAAAAAAGACGGGACGTACTCGTGGCGTCTCGTGCGCGGCGGCTTATCCGGGAATGAGGACGATTCGAGCCGAGTTGTAGTGGTAGTTAGACACTCGCTTCGGGACCCCGCGACAGGTCCCGGTTCGGACCCATCACGGCGTCCCCGTCCACCGAATCGATTCCGGATTGTCCCGGAGCCGTTCGAAGACGTCGACGCCGAGCTGGTTGAGCAGGTTGATCATATCGATGAAGATCCAGTTCTCCGCCAGCAGGTGTCCCTCCCGCCGCCAGAAGTCGATGACGCGGAAAGTTACTGTCTCACCAGTGCTCGGGAGGCCAAACAAGCCGTCCCCGCGATGCGTGGCTTCACCGCTCGGCCACGCCGTCCACGCACAGTAGTCGCCTTCGGCAACACGGATGGCGTTCCCCCCGGTTCCGCGGTCGGGAAAGGCTTCCAGCCACGGCCCTTGGTGGAACTCCTGAAACCCGTCGACGCCACGGGTGGTACCGATCCCCGCCGGGCCGTACCACATAAAATCCTTATGCCAGTATGCGTCCATATCCATAACATCCAGATTCTTTCCATCGTACGAACCTAACCCCTCGAAGATCATATCCTCAACCATCTGGAGGGTCTGTTCGGAATCTGATTCTTCCTGCTCGTCAAATAGGAGTCCGTCCTGTGTTGCTGGGCCTGGTCGGACGACTTCGGGCGCAAGTGCCGGAATAAATCGGTAGCCCGCCTGTCGCATCACATCAAGCACGTCAAACAACATCCGCGTCTCTGCTATTTTCCCGTCCACTACGCGATGGAGTGCACCGTACTGGATCCAAGTCGTACGCCCGGTTGCAGGGATGTCGAGCCAGTCTTCATCAAACGTCCCGACAAGCGTCCCTGCCGCACTGACCCACTGCTCGCCTTCGAACTCACCCTCGAGGAGGATGTAGTCGTTCTTTTCGAGGTCGGGAAACGCAGTCAAGAGTGGGTCCCAGCATCCTTGGGCTATCGATTCGACACCGTTCAACTCGTTGAGTGGCTCAGGGCCGTACCACTCCGCGTCATCGTGGTAGAACTCCTCGAGGAGGTCATCGACACTCTCTGCCGTCACGTCGTGGATGGACTGTGAGAACTCGTGGACTACTTGCTTACGTTCAGCTGCCATATTTCAGTCTCGACTAAGAGAATCGCTCACACGCAAAAATAACTACCGCACGGGGCGGTGCGTCCGACCGCGTGCTTTCGCCAAGTTATGGCGCGGAGGACCGCCGAACAGACCGCGGATTCTCGCGGAGGCGTTCAAACACGTCGACGCCGAGCTGGTTGAGCAGGTCGATCATATCGATGAAGACCCAGTTCTCTGCGAGGAGATCACCCTCTCGCCGCCACACGTCGATGACGCGCATATCTGTCGAATTCCCAGTCGCTGGCAATCCCAGCCAGCCGTCGCCGAGGTGGGTCCCCACGACGGCGGGCCATCCGGTCGAGGCACAGAAATTCCCCTCGGCGATACGCGAGTCGTGATGCCCAACCTCTCGGTCAGGGAACGCCCGCAGGAACGGGTTTTGATGGAACTCTTGGAACCCGTCGATCCCGCGGGTACTGCCGATTCCCGCGGGGCCGTACCACATAAAGTCCTCGTGCCAGTACCGTTCCATCCCCATATTCTCGAGGCCCTCTTCCTCGTAGGAATTCAGCCCGTCGAACAGCATTCCCTCTACCAGTTCCATCGTCTGCTGGGTATCTTCCTCGTCCTGCTCGTCGAGAAGGATCCCGTCTTGGGTCGTCGGTCCCGGTATGACTACTTCGGGGGCGAGAGACGGAACGAACTGATAGCCGGCCTGTCGAAGCACGTCCAGCACGTCGACGATAGTTCGAGTCTCGGCGATTTTCCCGTCCTCGAACCGGTGGAACTCGCCGTAGCGGATCCACGTGGCGTGGCCCGTCGCGGGGATGTCGAGCCAGTCGTTCTCGAACGTCCCGACGAGATTGCCGGTCGCACAGACCCATTCGTCGCCCTCGAACTCGCCGGCGAACAGGATGTAGTCGTTCTTTTCGAGATCCGGGAACGCCTTCAGGAGGGGCTCCCAGAACTCGGACACCAATTCGCTCCTGCCCGCGAGCGTGTCGACCGGTGCCGAACCGTGCCACTGGACGTCCTCGTGGACGTACTCCGCGATCAGGTCGTCGACGTTTTCGTGAGTCGTTTCGTGAACGTTATTGGAGAACTCGTATGCTGTCTGTTTGTTTTTCACTCTGGTTGTAGGCATTGCTATCACCGATCGGATAAGCTTCGTTTCGAGTCGAACAAAATACTATCGGTAACGCGAGCGCTCAAAAGTACTGTTTCTCGTTCCGAACGCGCTCGAGGATGTCGACGCCGAGTTGATCCAGAAGGTGGATCATATCGATGAACACCCAGTTCTCCGCGAGGAGGTCGCCCTCACGACGCCAGAAATCCATCACGCGCATTTCCACCGATTCGTCAGTTGCGGGCAGTCCCAACCAACCGTCGCCGAGGTGTGTCGCCTCAAGACTCGGCCACCCGGTCCACGCACAGTAGGTTCCCTCGGCCAGTCGGATGTCGTCACTGTCGGCTTCTCTGTCGGGGAACGCTTCGAGGAACGGCTCCTGATGGTACGCCTGGAAGCCGTCGATACCGCGGGTCGAACCGATGCCGGCGGGGCCGTACCACATAAAGTCCTCGTGCCAGTACTCGTCCATTCCCATCCCGTCGATGCCCGCGTCTTCGTAGGATTCCAACCCCTCGAAGATCATTCCCTCGACCAGTTCCAGCGTCTGCTCCGTTTCGGCGGCGTCCGCACCGTCGAGGAGGAGTCCGTCCTGCGTCGTCGGCCCGGGGATGACGACCTCCGGGGCGAGCGCGGGCACGAACTGATAGCCGGCCTGCCGCAGCACGTCGAGCACGTCGACGAACAGACGGGTCTCCGCGATCTTCCCGTCCTCGAACCGATGGAAGGTGCCGTGCCTGAGCCACGTCGCGTGCCCGGTCGCGGGGACGCCGAGCCAGTCGTTCTCGAACGTCCCGACGAAGTTGCCGGCGGCACACACCCACGTACTGTCCCGAAACTCCCCGCCGAAGAGGATGTAATCGTTCTGTTCGAGGTCTGGGAACGATTCGAGGAGCGGCGCCCAGTAGCCGCGACTGATCTCGTCGCGGCCGGTGAGCCGTCCGACCGGCGCGGGACCGTACCACTCCGCGTCCGGATGGTAATAGTCGCCCAACAGGTCTCCGATCTGGTCGGCTCCGGTGTTCCGAATCGCCTGAGAGAACTCGTGGACTCGACGCTTGCACTGGCTGTAATCGTTGCTCATCGTTGACTACCGTCTACGACTGCGTCCCACCGCCACAAAAACAATTCGGAGACTGAGGCGGAACACGACGGGATTCGGGCGGCCCGTCGGTGCGTAACCCGGCGGAGCGGCGAGTCA
Source organism: Halobellus limi (assembly GCF_004799685.1). Classification (NCBI taxonomy): domain Archaea; kingdom Methanobacteriati; phylum Methanobacteriota; class Halobacteria; order Halobacteriales; family Haloferacaceae; genus Halobellus; species Halobellus limi. The sequence continues at coordinate 146,641 of NZ_CP031313.1, read as the reverse complement.
AGTGACGATAGCTATTTATATCTCGATGGAATCTCTCCTCGTATGCCCGAGAGTGCTCCAGTGGTTAGAACGCTCGATATCGCCGATACCGTCTACGACATCACCTGGCAGACTGCCGAGGAAGGCCCCGACATCACCCAGGGCGAACGCCACCGCTCGTACTTTTTCGACCTGCCCGGCGACGTCCCCACGCTGGTCGACACCTGTTTCCAAAATCGCGCCGAATACCTCTTCGAGGGGATCGAAGAGATCGGCATCGAACCTGAACGGCTCATCATCACTCACCGGCACTTAGACCACGTCGGCGCGTTCGACGAGGTCGTCGAACGCTACGACCCGGAAACGTGGGTGCCAGAAGAGGACAACGTGGTCGAGATCGACGACTACGGGATCGACATCGAGACCGAACCGGACCACCTCTTCGGCGACAGGGAACAGATCGGGCGGTTCGAGACCGTCCACGTCCCCGGTCACTCGCCCGGGAATTCTGTGCTCGTCGACGAGGAAGCTGGGATCGCGCACTGTGCCGATACCGTCTCCGGTTCGGATCGTCGCGGTTTGCCGCCGGGCTATCTCCTTCATCCGCCGCAGGCGACACACACGAACCAGCCACCGGAGGCGGCTGTCGAAGCCGAAAAGAACCTCGACAAACTACTCGACTACGAGTTCGACGTCGCGCTCCTCAATCACGGAACCCCGGTGTTCGAGGATGCCTCCAAGAAGCTCGAACGCTACGTCAACTTCGAGTCGAATTTCAGCGGCGAGGATCGATCGATCCACGCGAACGATCGAAAGACCATCGACGCCGACGAACTGTACAGCCGTCTCGACGAGTAACGTTACTCTTCGCCGACCCGGTCTTCCAGTTCCTGCTCGAACATCTTCACGACCGCACCCACGTCTTCCTCACCGAATCCCTCGTCGCTGGCTCGCGTGTACAGGCGGTGGACCAGGCTTCCCATCACCATCGGGAAGTCCTCCGAGTCCGCCATATCGACCGCAAGACCGACGTCTTTCCGCGCGAAGTCGACGCTGAACCCCGCCTCGAAGTCCCGTTCGAGCACGCGCGGCATTCGGCTCTCGAACGCCACCGAAGTGGCGCTGGCGTTCCCGAGGATGTCCCAGAGACGCTCGCTGTCGATACCGTACCGGGCGCCGAGCGCGACTGTCTCCATTGCCAGAAGCAGGTTCCCCATCGACATCGTGTTGTTCAGAAGTTTCATCGCGTGTCCGGCCCCGGAAGATCCGGCGTAGTGGAGTTCCGCACAGAGGGCCTGCAACACGTTCTGTGCGTGCTCGGATTCGAAGACGGCCTCTTTTCCACCGACGAGGCCCGTGAGAGTCCCGTCACGCGAGTTTTCCGGTCCGCCCGTGATCGGCGCATCCAGAATCTCGGCGGGGGTGCCCTCGACAGCCTCGGCGACAGCTTCGGTCGTCGGCGGCGCGATCGTGCTCATCTCCAGGAAGGTGGTCTCGACGGATTCGTGGGCCAGCCCTCCCTCGCCGGTGTAGACGCCTTTCACGATCTCCGAGTTCGGTAGACTTGTGATCGTGACGTCACTCTGGCGGGCGACGTCACGGCCGCTGTCGGCGACGATCCCGCCGTAGTCCGCGAACGCTTCACGGGCCTCCGGCTGGAGGTCGTGTCCGTACACCTCGAAGCCCTCGTCAAGGAGGTGCTTCGCCATATTGCCGCCCATCTTGCCGAGTCCGACGACTCCGGCAGTGGTCTCAACCATACCGAAAAGTCAGCCTACCCGTTATTATATGTACCGACTAGTCGGGATGCGGCGTCGCCGTCGCGGCAGGGTCAGACACTACTGGAAATTGTGGTAGACCGACTTGATCTGGGTGTACTTCAGCGCGCCGTGTTTCCCGTCTTCGCCGCCCAGGCCGGACTCGTTCCAGCCGATGTGGTGGCCCTGTTGCGCGCCGCCGCTCCCGTTGATAAACGTCTCGCCGAAGTCGAGATCCTCCGCGATCTGCATCGCGTCTCGGTAGCTCTCGGTGAAGACATAGGAGGAGAGCCCGTACCGTGAATCGTTGGCGTACGCGACAGCCTGATCCACGGAATCGACCTCGACGATGGGCGCGACTGGTCCGAAGACCTCCTCGCTGACGACGTCCATCTCCTGGTCGACGTCGCCGAGAACGGTCGGTTCCACCCAGTGACCGCCGGAGGTGGGCGGCTCCGTGACCGACTCCCCGCCCGTCAGGACTGTTGCCCCCTGCTCGACCGCGCCTCGGATCGCTGCCTGCGTCTTTTCGAGTTCCCCCGCGCTCACCTGCGGCCCCATATCGGGGTCGTCCCTCGGGTCGCCGATTTCGAGCGCCTCCATCGCCGCGACGAACTGCGCTTGGAACTCCTCGCGGACGTCGGAGTGGACGTAGACGCGCTCGACGCACGTACAGGCCTGTCCCGCGTTGATCGTCCGCGAGGCGACGATGTTTTCGACCGCGCTCTCGACGTCGGCGTCCGCGCAGACGATCGCTGGCGCCTTCCCGCCGAGTTCGAGCGAGACCCGGGTGAGGTCGTCTGCGGCGTTGCGCATAATCGCCTTCCCGGTCTCGACGTTACCGGTCATCGTCACGTAGTCCACCTCGTCGTCGCTCACGAGTCCGGCCCCGACCGCGCCGCCGCCGGTCACGACGTTCAGAACACCCGGTGGAAGATCGACCTCACGGTCGATGACGTCGACAAGTTCGAGCGTCGTCAGCGGAGTCAGTTCACTCGGTTTCAGGACCGTCGTGTTGCCCGTGACAAGGGCCGGTGCGAACTTTCGCACGAAGACGGATACCGGGAAGTTCCAGGGGATGATCCCCGCAACCACTCCATACGGCTTTCGCAGCAGATTGATCGACTGACGCGGTTCGCTTCCCGGAACCACGTCGCCTTCGATCCGACGGTCCCACTCCGACATATACCGTGCGATGTCTGCGGCCGCGCGGATCTCGTATTCCGCCACCGAATACGTCTTTCCCTGCTCGGTGACGAGCGTCTCCGCCAGTGGTTCGGCATAGTCCTCAAGGAGATCTGCAATCTCACGGATCAGATCGCCGCGTTCCTTCGCCGGGCGTCGCTCCCAGTCGGGTTGCGCGGCCCGCGCCGCTTCCGTGGCTCGTCGGACGTCGTCTGTCGTCGCGGACGGTACTGAATCCACTTCTGTTCCCGTAGTCGGATCAGATACGGGAATGCTGTCGTCGCTCGCCGGTGTGTGCCACTCGCCGTCGATGTAGAGAGGCATATCACTGAAATCCTGGCTCATCAATTGAGGGATCGAACCACAGGAATAAATAATTAGCCTCTGGGCCGGAACGATCGAGGTCGAACGGAGAACAGGTATCTGTGCATTTGTCACACGGCCGCTGGGAGACCGGATCTCCACCACAGCGGGAGATGAGGAAAATTTGAGCGGAACGAAGCCCGTCTCAGGAGCTAACGGCGGCGGCTTTGAAGCCAATCAGGCGGCCGATCAGCACCACGAGGACCAGGACCAAGAGAATCTGAACCGAGGCAGTAGCCGCCACTAGCGGTGACGATTCGTACTGCAGGAAGAGGAATATTTCGACCGGCAGCGTCGTCGAGCTTCCGCTTGAGAGGAACAGTGCGACCAGTGAGTCCGTGAACGAAAGAATGAACGCCAGCAGGAATCCGGAGATGACCCCGCTTTTCATCAACGGGAGCGTTATTTTCCGGAACGCCTGGAACTTGGTCGCGCCGAGGTTTCGCGCCCCTTCGACGAGTTCGGTATCGACCGATTCGATCGCTGTCATCGCTGTAAGGAACGTGTACGGGATCGTGATGACCACGTGGCCCACGACGAGCTTTGCGGACGTCGGAACAAAATTCAGGAAGTTGAAATTAAGCGTAATCATCAGCGCGAGCGCGATGATCGCCGGCGGGATGATGAGGGGAGAAATGAAGTACATCACGACCTCGTTCTCGAACGGCACGTCACGGCGGACAACGACGTACGCGGCGAGGATTCCGAGGACCGTCGAGATCGTGGCGGTGGCGATCGCAATCGGTAGGCTCACGAAAAAGAACGGCTCGAAGAACGGGCTCACGAGGAACTCCTGATACCAGCGCAAGGAGATCCCTGATGGTGGGAATGCCTGTGACTGGGTCGGGTTGAGCGAAATGCCGATCACGATTATGATTGGAAGAACCAGTGTCGATACCGCGAGTCCGAGCAGCCCGTAGTAGAGCGCTCGGCCGGCTACGACTGCCGGAGCCGAGAGCGACCGAGAGTTTCGTCCGGTCAGTACGGCCGAAAGAACGCTCATAATCGCCATCAGTCCCATTCTGAAACCCCCATTCGGTCGCGGACGAATGAAAAGTAGATGTACACAAGCGCTGTAGTCGTGATCGTCAGGACCGTCCCGACGGCGCTCGCGAAGGGCCAGTTGAGGCTTTTCACCGCGTTGTCGTATATCATCAGCCCCATCGTCAGATCCGTGCGACCGCCGAGCAAGTCAGGCGTCACGATGGAGTTCATTGTGAGGACGAACACAAAGATGGTTCCGGTGAGCAGACCGGGCAGGCTCAGACGGAACGTCACCTTGTAGAACGCCTGGAGCTGATTCGCACCGAGGTTGCGTGCGGCTGGAACGAGCGAGTCTGGGATATCTTCGATCGACGAGTAGACGGGGAGGACGACGAGCGGGAGGTATACCCCGATTAGACCGATCGTGACAGACAGCGTGTTCCCCAAGAGTGTGAGTTTGAAACCCAGCAGATCTTGGAGGACGGTGTTGATCACGCCGTTGGTAGCGAACAGAACGATCCACCCGTAGATTCGGACTACCGTCCCGACCATAAGCGGGAGGAAGACTGCGAATAGCGCCAATTGGCGACGCAACGGCGTGGTCGTTGCAATAAAGTACCCAAGTGGGTATCCCAGTATCACGCAGAACGCGGACACGATGATCGAGAGCCTGACTGTGTACCAGAGCAGTCCCTGGTAGAAGGAATCGAACAGGAGCTGTTCGTAGTGTTCGAGGGTGAAGTTCCACGAAATGATCGTCGTCGCGCTGTACTCGAAAAAGCTGATGTACACCGCATAGAGGATCGGGAGAATCAGGAAGATCAGCAGGTACGCCGCCGGTGGCACGGCCGGAAGGTACTCATCCAGCCAGTCCGAGACCCGATTTGGCTGGCCGACGAGATCGTCAGTGAAGTCTGTGATTGCACCCAGCATACTACGCCTCCACGAGCCCGTAATCCTCGAACCGAATGGTCACGCTGTCACCTTTGGTGTACTGCGGTGCGCCCAGATTAGTGGTGAGGAACTCGTTACCACCCACTTCGATCTTGTACTCGGTCACCGAGCCAAGGTGGACCGTGCTGCGGACAGTTCCGGAGTAGACTCGTTCTCCGTTGGGGGGGTTGATCGTGATGTCCTCGGGACGGATGTAGAGGAGGTCCGTAGTTGCGTCAGCATCCGCCTCGTGCATCGGGAGCGAGATGTCGTCGTTTTCGAACGTCACCGTGCCGTTCTGCTCGTCGGTAGTGACAGAGACGAAGTTCGAATCGCCGACGAAGTTCGCGACGAACTTCGACTGTGGGTCCTGGTAGATCTCCGACGGAGGTGCGTACCGGACCTTCTCGCCCTCGTGAAGCACGAGCACGCGGTCAGACAGCGTCAGTGCCTCGCGCTGGTTGTGTGTCACGTAGATCGACGTGATCTCGAGCCTGTCGTGCAGGTCTTTGATCTCACGGCGCATCTGCTCTCGGAGTTGGCGATCGAGGTCTGACAATGGTTCGTCGTAGAGGAGCAAGTCGGGCTCCAGGACGAGGACGCGGGCCAGCGCGACACGCTGTTGTTCCCCACCGCTCAAATTCTGGATGTTACGATCCTCGTAACCCGGGAGTGAAACGACTTCGAGGATGTCGGCGACGCGCTCTTCCATCTCTGCCTCCGTGAGGTTCTCCCGATGTCGGAGCCCGAACGCCACGTTGTCGAACACAGACATATGGGGGAACAGAGCCAGTCGCTGGAACACGAGTCCCATATTTCGGTCCTCGGGCGGCAGCCCGATCATCTCGTTCCCGGCGACGACGATGCTTCCCGCTGTGGGTTCGACGAATCCGGCGATCGACTTCAGCATCGTCGTCTTCCCGGATCCCGACGGCCCGAGAATCGAGACGAACTCGCCTTCCTCGATGTCTAATGAAACATCGTTCACTGCGACGACGTCCCCGTACGTTTTTCGGAGGTTCTGAATGCTTACGAATGCCATTTCTGGGTTCTAGATTGAGATTGACTCGTTAATATTTATTCTTTGCGGAGAAAATACACCACGCACAGACGCGCTGACGCTCGCCGATATTATCCGCCCGCGAGGACCTCCTTGAAGCGCTGGCCGTCTTCCTGTTTCTGTTGTTCCACTTGGAGCCAGTCGATACCGACGTCGTACCGGGCCCTTTGTTCCTCGGTGGGGTTCATCATAGGATGCTTCTCTAGGGTCTCGTCCGGGATCAGTTCGGTTGCGGCCGGATTGGCCGGTGGATACCCCATAATTTCGGCGAACTTAGCCTGCGGTTCGGGAGCAAGATTTCCGTTCCCGAGTATTTTGGCCTCCTCCAGGCGGTCCTCGCTGGTGTGTTTGGTGATCGGGTATCCCCAGTAGTCCTGGACGCATCCACCCTCTGGGACCGAGAAGCCCATCGGAATATCCTCATTGATTTCCAGGTTCTCGGTTCGCGCCGAGAGGAACGGCGCGACGTACATTTCCTCGTTCATAAAGAGACTCAGGGCTTGGTCGATCTGGTCGAAGATGATTGGGTCGGTCGTCTCGACGAACTCACGGAGCCATTCCAGCCCGGGTTCGATGTTGTCGAGCGAACCGCCCTTGATCTTGTTGATGACGTAGAAGTACTTCGAGCCCGCGTTGTCCCAGGGCTCGAATCCGACTTTCCCCTTGAGGTCGGGGTCGATGAGCGAGTCCCAGGTGTTGAACTCCTTGTCTGTCTTGTCCTCCCGGTAGGCGATCCCACGCGGGAAGTAGACAGTCCCGCCCATATACTCGTTTTTGAATGCAGGCGGAATGTCGTCGTAGTTATCGAACTCCGTCTGTTTGATTAGGGCATCGTTCTGTCCGAGAAGTTCGGCGCGCTGTCCGTCCAGTTCGACGAGTTCGTACGCCGGGTTCTTCGGGTCACGTTTTAGCTCCGTCGTGTACTGTCCGGACGCAGCAGTGATGTACTTGTAATTGTGTTCCTCATCGTACGGCGGTTCGCCGTTTTCGAACGGTTCGAAGAACGCCGCTTGGCGATCCTCTCCCCAGCTACCGCCGCCGCCAGTGACGCGCACGGTTGCCTTGTTCCCACCGGAGCTGCCGCCGCTGGAGCTGGTGGTGCTTCCGTCACCGGAACCGCTGTCGCCGCTATCACTGTCGCCGTCGGACGAGCCACCGCCACCACCGGAACAGCCGGCAAGTCCTGCGACTCCAGTCCCTGCGGCAAGCGCTTTGACTACTTTTCTCCGAGACAGCGGGCTGTCATTGACACCCATAGGTAGGGGTATACATAGTACTACTAAAACATTTTCAAACATATATGATACTATCCCCGAACAGAGACGCACAAGTGGGACCGAACATTTTGTTCAACAATATTGAACTAAGACGTTGGATCCGCGAGAACAACAAGATTGTTAATGCGTCGCACCGAATTCCGTGGTATGGCTCAACACGACAACACCCTCAAATCGGTCGACAAGGTGTTCAAGATGGTTGAACACCTCAAAACGAACGGGGGAAAAACGGTCACAGAACTATCACAGGAGCTAGATATGCCGAAGAGTACTGTACAGGTCTATTTGAATACCCTGGCGAAGAACAAGTTCGTCGTACAGAACGGTGCAAAGTACCAGATCGGTCTGCAGTTCCTGCAATATGGAATGTACGCGCTCTGGAACGAACCCGTGTTCCCGAACGTCAAATCGAAAGTTGAGGAACTGGCGGACACGACGGGTGAACTGGCGGCCTGCTTCGTAGAAGAACTCGGAGAGGCCGTGTACGTCTATGGGACGGAAGGAAATCGGGCGATCCGAACAGACCTCACAATGGGTGATCGGTCGGGACTCCACTGTACAGCCAGTGGGAAGGCGATATTCGCCCATCTCTCACAGGAGCGAATCGAAGAGATCATCTCACAGCGATCGCTAGAGCGGAAGACGCCACAGACGATCACGGACCCCGACGAGCTGCGAGAGGAGCTAAAACAGATACGCGAGCGGGGTCACGCGTACTCCAAGGAGGAGTCTGTCGAGGGGATGCGCTCGGTCGCTGCACCAATCCTGCTCGACGGAGAGGTCGTCTGCTCGATTAGTCTCGCCGGACCCGCAAACCGCTTCGTCGGCGAGCGGTTCACATCTGAGATACCGGACATCGTGAAAGGTGCAGCCAACGAGATCGAACTGAAACTGACATATTCCGAGAGCGGTCTGTAGGCCGTGGGTCAGAATAACAAATGTACATACATTATAAATATTCTTGACGGCAGTGTCTCAAGTGCACTCCACCGGCAGAATGCAAATTATAACATATGTACATTTGTTATATCTTGGGCGTCGTGCAGAGTTCCCGGCGGCAGAATTGTTCAATAGTATTAAACACGAATCAGAAAAACGATCATTACGAATTTCCTGAACAAGTCTGCGCCGACGGTCGAGCCCGAGTCAGAGCTCCGCACGACTGATCGATACCAGATCCCGGAACGTACGACGTGTACAGATGGTTTCGGCGGGAGAATCTACCAACGACGTTTGGAGGCACAATCGATGGTCCACCGTTCGGGCACCCATTCTATCCCCGGTTGGACGATAGTTTTAAATAACGAAAACGTATTCACCTCTGTATGGCTGACCGAAGCCTACAGACAGCTCTAGATGCAGCTCAGGATCCAGTGGGAATGCTCCAACAGGCCGGCGGTCGGTGGGTCTGGCCGCAGGAAGTAAAACGCGAGTACACGAACTGGATGGACGAGCTTCGCGCCGCCCGCGAAACGTGTGTGTTGGCGGATCTCTCACACCACCAGATGGACCAGGTGATCGAGGGTCCCGATTCGTTCGACCTTCTCAAGAAGCTCTGTACGAACAGCTTTGAGGGATTCGACGTCGGGAAAGCCAAGCAAGCCATTCTGTGTAATCCCGACGGCAAATTCATCGGAGACGGAGTACTGCAGCGACTCGAGGAACAGAAATTCGTGATGAGCGGAAAAATCCCCGCCGCACACTGGCTTGCGTATCACGCCGAGACAGGTGAGTACGACGTCAGCGAGACGATTTATCCGAAGTCATCGAAGACCGAAGACGACCCGCATTTCTACACCTACCAGGTACAGGGGCCGAACGCCCTCGACGTGATGCAGGAGATCGTCGAGGAGTCTCTCACCGACATTCCGTTCTTCAATTTCAAGCGAATTACCATCGCAGGCGAAGAGGTTCGTGCACTCCGTCACGGAATGGCCGGCGAGATCGGCTTTGAACTGCAGGGTCCGTACGAACACGCCGACCTGATCAAAGATGTGATCCTCGAAGCGGGTCAAGAATACGACATCCAACGGCTCGGGACCCGTGCGTACGAACCGCTGAGTGTGAAGCTCGGCTGGGTTACGACGCACGTCCCCGCGATATACACCAGCGAAGAGATGGCAGCGTACCGCGAGTGGCTGAGTGCGAGTAGCTACGAAGGAACGTATTCGATCGCTGGAAGCTATCACTCGGACGATATTCGTGATTATTACGTGAGCCCGCTCGACATTGGCTACGATCATATGGTCGAGTTCGATCACGAGTTCATCGGACGGGAGGCCCTCGAAGCCGAGGCGGCAGACCCAGGTCGTACCCGCGTGACGCTCGTCTGGGACGACGAAGACGCGATCGGCATCTTCGCGTCGCTGTTCGACGACGACACGCTCCCACACAAGTCGATCGATCTGCCCCGCGATCGGTGGGGCGGTCACCACGACAAAGTGCTCAAAGACGGCGAGGTTGTCGGTATCTCGAAGAGTTTCGCGTACTCCTACAGCGACCGGGAGATGATCTCTATCTGTTCGATCGACCGAGAGTACAGCGAACCCGGAACGGAAGTTACCTTCGTCTGGGGCGAGGAGGGCGGTCAATCACCTAATCCGACGGTCGAAGCCCACTCGCAGACGGAGATCTCCGCGACGGTCGCACCGAGTCCGTACCTCGACGACTCACGATAAAGACGGAGTCTTGACGGAAACGGCCGTGTGAGTCGAAAATTCCTGCGTGCACCCGTCTTATTTTCGATTGGCGCCGACGTTCCATCGGACGGCTGTGCAATCAGTAGTAGACTCGGTCGAGGGAGTCGATACCACCAATCCACTGGTGGTCGTCACCGTCGCTGATATCGCCTGCCTCCCACGCGATCGGTTCCCAGTGAGGGTCGAGCGTGAGATAACTGCCAGTGTTGAACTCGATCCGGTGACCGCTTATCGGATCCCGCGCATACATAAATTCGCCTCGTGAGATTCCGTGTTGTCCGATTCCGTCGACGGGAACCCCGTGTTCGTTCATCGCGTTGTGCGCCTCGAACAGATCGTTGGGTGAATCCACTGCATAGGCGACGTGGTGAAGTGCGGGAAGGTCGTCTTCGTGTTCTGACTGGACAACCGCGATATCGATTTTCGCCTCACAGGCGCTCAGAAAAGTCCCCCATCTCGAGCCGTCGGCTTCGTCGTAGTACTCCTGCACCTGGAATCCAAGCTCGTCGCGGATCCACTCCGCGCACTCGAACCCGTCGGGGTCCCAGACCTGGACGTGGTCGATTCGATGGGGGGCGACGGGGTTGTTTCCAGACGGATCGTAGACGCGATTCTTGAGCTTCGATTGCCGCTTTGCCGGCGGCTCCGGCTTTTCCATCGTCCCGTAGAGCTCGAACCGGTGACCGTTCGGTATCTCGAACCGAATCGCCTCGCCCTGTCCGGGTTCTTCGTCCTCCTCGATCCACGTGAGGTCGAATCCCTGTTGTTCGAACTTCTTCGCGAACTTCCTCACGTCCTCGGGTTCGGCAGTTTGCCACCCGATGTGGTCGATACGTGCCGCGTCGGCCTCGGTCAGACTGAGTGAGTGGTGATCGTGCTCGTCTACCGCACGGAGGAACACGGTGTCGTCGACGCGATCGACGATTTCCAGTCCGACGGCATCGTGAAAGAACGACAGCGATTCTTCGAGATTCGGGGTTTCGAGCGATACGTGGCCTAGCCGTGCGACTTCAGGCGCCATAGTGAAACGGTCAGACGGCACCCAAATAAATCAACTGCTACTGGCCGCCGAAATCCGATACGAACTACCGTAGTCACGCATCATCGCTCGCGATACCAGAGGATAGCGTCTACCCCGAAATAATCACGGTGAGCGTCTCAGTTGTCGTCGCGGACCGTCCTAAGTCGCTCTCCGAGCGTTTCCTTGATCGAGCCAAGGTCCCCACCGACGCGGAGGATCTGGTGCCCGTCGTCGACAGCCGACTCGATTTCGTCCGGATCCGTCTTGATGACGCCCGTCGGAATGTCGGCCTCGTGGCACGCGTCGGTGATCTTCTCGATCGTCTCGAGCACCTCGGGGTGTGTCTTCTCGCCGGGGTGGCCCATCTGTACCGAGAGGTCGGAAGGGCCGATGAACACGAACCCGAGCTCGGGGACCGAGAGGATGTCTTTGAGCTCGTCGACCGCAGTCGTCTTCTCGATCATCACGCCGAGGCAGACCTCGTTGTCCTCGGTCTGAATATACCCATCGGCGGCACCCCAGTTACTGGACCGCCCGCTCGCTTTCCCGCGTTCGCCGGGTTTGCTGTCGTACACGAACCGCGTCGCTTCGACCGCTTTGCGGACCTCCTCGGCCGAATCGACGCGGGGAATGAGGAGATTGCGTACACCGGCATCCAGCACTTTCCTGATGAGCGGTGGATCCCCGCTGGGTAATCGAACAAAGAGTTCCGTCCCACCGGCCTCGGCCGCTCGGGTGAGGTCTTCGAAGACTCGACTGTCGTACGGGCTGGGCCCCATATGCTCGAAGTCGAGCCAGACGAAATCGACGCCCAGTTCACCGAACACTTCAATCACGGTCGGCGAGAACGTCGACGCTCGCGCTCCATAGACGATACCACCGTCTTCGATGGTCCGACGAAGGCTGTTGCTCTGATCCATTCGCATCCTGGCTTCGTGACGCGGTTGTAGTAACTATTTCGATGAGTCGATAAAAAAACCCACGAGTGGAGTACCCGGCTGGACGCGCCGGTCAGTCTTCGTCGGAGACGACCTGGAACCGGTTCCCGTCGGGGTCCCGGAAGTTCGTAATCGTCCGTCCCGTCTTATCGACGTCGTAGGGGCCGACGATCGAATCTACGTCCGCCTCTTCGAGGCGCTGGGATACTGCTTCGATGTCGTCGACAGCGAAGGCGATGTGGTTGATCCCCGGAGTCTCCTCGCCCGAGACCGTGTGAATCTCGAAGAGGGGACCGTCACCTTCGGAGGGAACGTACTCGTAGGACTCCCCGTGGTGTTCCGTCTGGCGGTGCTGTTCGTACCCGATCTTCTCGAGGAACTCCGCAGTCTCAGAAGCGTCGCTGACTTCGATCTCGATGTGGTCGATTTCACCAATCACATGTGTCTCTGCTGAATACAAGTATATAAAAACACCGCCATTGCGCTGGAATCGCCGCGGACACGAATCTCCTTATGAGGAACCCGCCGACCGATACGGTTCAGCTAAGAATGCCAGAACTTGGCTCGGTTGTGAGACTCCCTCGTAAGCCACACCCATCGGCGGTTTTCGCACAGCAACCGCGTATTTGAACACTGCCTCCACAGCCATCCAAACATTAATTGGGTACTATTTGGAACGACTGTGTACGATGAGGAAGAGCCGTAGATTCACTCGGAGAGCAGTGCTACAAACCGGTGGGGCGACAGTCGCAGGTGCCGCTGGATTAGCAGGTTGCACGACGACGACCTCGTCGGGCGAGGGGCCGATAAAGATCGGCGCGACGATGCCGAAGACCGGCCCTCTCTCTGCGACCGGTAAGTCGGTCCTCCAGGGCTACGAACTCGGTGTCGAGCACGTCAACAACAACGGCGGCGTCAACGGCAGAGAATTAGAACTGATCGTCAAAGACGACGAAGGAGAAGCCAAAACGGCGCGGACGAAACTCCGCAAGATCGTCTCGAACAACGACGTCGCGATGCTGTGGGGAAGCTTCTCCAGTCTGCTCGTCACCGCCGGGAGCGCGTTCGCAGAACAGCAGGAACTGCCGTTTCTTGGGAGCACCTTCGCCTATATGGAACCGCACGAGGAGAAGGACTACGAGTGGACGTTCGCTCCCTTTATGAAGAGCCGGGACATCGCTCGGGCGACCAAAGAGTGGTTCGACACCCTGCAGCCCGAACCGCCAAGACGGCTCGCCATCTGGGAATTGAACTCTGGGTGGGGTAACGAAATGGCCGAGTACTGGATGGACACCTTCGAAGGGACGGACTACGAGGTTGTGTTCCGCAAAAAATACTCCGTGGGGACCAGCGACTTCGCGTCGCTGATTTCGCAGACGAAATCGAAGAACGCGGACGCCGTACTCTCCAATCCGGTTCCGCCGGACGGCATCACAGCAGTTAGACAGATGAAAACCCAGGGGTTCAATCCCAAGCTCATCAACTTCGTTCGGGCGTCTGATCCTCGGTCCTGGAGTTCTGCACTCGGGGACACGGGAAACTATGTCGGTAGCAGCGGTGTGGGCTGGCTCGGTGGACTCGATACGACGGGGACCGATGATCTGCTGGATCTCTACCACGGGCAGGACGGTGTCTCCAAGGATGCCGTACCGATCGACGTGGTCGGGGACGCGTTCGGACTGGTGCAGGTGGCTGCACAGGCGCTCGAAACGGCCGGTTCGACGGAAAACACGGAGATCCAGAACGCGCTGCGTAACGAGCGGTTCGACACCGTTCTCGGGGATTTCGGCTTCGATGACACCGGGATGCCGGCTCAGGGCGAAATCACGCCCGCATGCGGACAGTGGTACGAGGGCGATCCGATGTTGGTCCACCCCGAAACGGACAGCGAGTACTCGGTAGACACCGTGTACCCGATGCCGCCGTTCGATGATCGATAGACGAACGGGGTCGCTGAATAGCCCTCCGAAACCAGCGTCGAGGCGCGTGTCGACTGATTACGTACTCTCGCGGATCCGCTCGGCGACGGTTTCGAAGGTCACGTCCCGCTCGGCTTCGCCAAAGGTGCGAGTGACGACGAGATCGAGCACGTTCAGATGACGGAGCAGTTCGCGCGTTCCCTCGTGATCGAGATCCAGGCGACGATGGACCTCGTGGACAGTCCTGGCCTCCGAAACGATCTCGGCGAGTTCACGAAGAGTAACGTCGTCCGGCAAGCCGACACCGTCCGTGATCAGCTCACCCGTCGGAAGCGGCTCCGCGCAGTCGGGTTCGGTCTGGGCGGGTTCGGGTTGTGACGCCCCCGTCTGAACCGACGTGGAAGCTTCGGATTCCTGCGCCGAACGCGACTGGGCGCTCCGTGTTGGCTGAGCGAACGACTCTCGCGACCCGTCAGTCGCCTCACTGGACTCACTCCGGTCGGGTGTCGCATTCGATCCCGGCACGTGGACGCCCACATCCATCATATACCGGCGAACGGTTTCGGCGGAGACGTCCAGTTCGATCACGTCGCTCATCTGATCGAAGGTCTCCGCGAGCTCGTACAACCGACTGAGGTACGCTCTGTCCTCGTAGACGGGAACGGATCCGTTACGCACCGCATCGAGGGCCGACTCGATCTCCTTCCGCTCGTATTCGGATTCGTCCCGTTCAGTATCCGCCGGCTCTCTCGACGCAGAGGGAGCAATGGAGTGCGACGCTTTCCCGTCGGGAGACCCGCTTTCGGCGACCTCGACCTCAAGATCGATCAGGAGCTTCCCGTCACTCGTCTCGACGTCGTTCGGCGAGATCGATATCCCGGGTTCTTCGTCGCCGTCTCGTTCCGCGATGGCCGAGAACAGCGTCGACGAAAGGTCCTCCAGCCGGAACGTGAGGACCGGTCCGACGTCGTCTATCGATGCCGTCGGAGCGGAGACCGACAGCGTGGAGTCCCCGTCGAAGAGGTCGGGGTCGATACGCCGAGTTCCACGCTTGCGGACACTGGCCCGTGCCGTTCAGCCGTGACCGCTACCCGGCGTACGGAGCGGCCGTTTCGATCGAACTCTTTGAGCACGTTCGACAGTGTATCGAACGAGGAGTGCAGATCCATTCCGCGGTCACGGAAGTTGATCCGGTATTGAGATATATGAATCTACTGAGACCTCCCGAACCCGGGGCTCCGGCAGGTTTGACGATTCTGGGGACGAGCGATACCCAGTCCTCTGAGTCGATTGCTTGTAGACTCGCCCACATAGATTACTATTATGCATATTAGAGACGTATACAATTATTGCAGGTTAGTATATTTATAACCTGTTGCCCCCAGTCCACCCATATGCACAGCAATGGATACGATACTAGTCACCGGAGCGCTCGGCCAAATCGGCTCGGAACTCACGCCGACCCTCCGGAATCGATACGACAAAGTAGAAGTAGTTGCCAGTGACCTCGACCCTGACCCAGGTGTTTCACCACCGTACGAACCCGTCGACGTGACGGATCGCTCTCAGATCGAATCGGTCGTCGAGGAGTACGATGTCGACACCGTGTTCCACCTGGCAGCACTGCTGTCCGCCGCCGGCGAACAGAACCCGGGCAGAGCGTTCGAGGTGAACGTCGAGGGACTGCACAACGTCCTCGAAGTCGGTCGAGAGTACGGGCTCAACCGGATCGTGGTCCCGAGCTCGATCGCGGTGTACGGGCCGGCGACTCCGGACAATCCGTCCGAGCGCACGATCCGCACCCCGACGACGATGTACGGGATCACGAAGGTGCTGGCGGAGAATCTCGGGACGTATTATCACCAGCAATACGATTTGGACGTTCGGGGTATCAGGCTCCCGGGAATCGTGAGCCACGAGACCAGACCAGACGGTGGAACGACCGACTACGCCGTCGACGCCTTCTACGAGGCGGTCGACGAGGGCGAATACACCTACTTCGTTCGCGAGGACACGCGGCTCCCGATGGTGTATATGTCCGATGCGATCGATGCCCTCATCGATCTCGCGGGGGCGGATGAATCTGACCTGCGGTTTCAGTGCGAGTACAACATCTCGGCGCTGAGTTTCACCGCGAGTGAATTGAGCGACCGAATCGAAGAGCGCATCGGTCGGTTCGACGCCCGATACGAACCCGACGAGCGACAGTCGATCGCGGACTCGTGGCCGAGCACTCTCGACGACACGGCCGCACGGACTGACTGGGGATGGTCAGCCGAGTACGATCTCGATCGGGTCGTCGACGAGATGGTTCAGAACCTCCAGCGAGGGGCCGAATGAGTACTCCTCGAGCCCGACACCGAACGGATTCACCGAGTGCTGCTGACCGGTTGGTGGCGAAATATCCGTCTGTGAGTCAACGTCTGTTTCCCTTCCCGTGATCGAGGGCCGAGGAACCAATATCAGTAACACAACCGTAACAAACACTACTAATAACTAATGACACGAAATAAAACTTCATACCTACGCAGGAAGTACGAGGAAATGGACGAACAGGGCGAAACGTGGCCGCTCAAACAATTAGAGACGGCATCCCGGGCGAGGCCGGTCGTCGAAGGACGAGAGGTGATTATGCTCGCCTCGAATAACTATCTGGATCTGGCGAACGACGTCCGTCTCCGGGAGGCGGCCGTGGACGCGATAGACAGATTCGGCGTCGGTGCGGGATCCGACTGGTCGATCGCAGGGTACACTGAACTGCAGGACGAACTCCACGACGCCATCGCCGAGTTCAAAGGTACCGAAGGAGGACTGTCGTATCAAACTGGATTCTCAGTAAACGCTGGCTTGCTTCCGCAGCTGCTGGACGACGGCGATGTGTACGTCTCCGACGAATACAATCACGGGAGCATCATCGACGGAATCCGACTTTCGCCTGCTGACTCTCTCGTGTACGAACATTCAGATATGGCCGATTTAGAGCGGGTTCTGCGGTCGGCGCGCAGTGATTACAACCGGATCATCGTGGTGACTGACGGCGTGTTCTCGATGGACGGCGACGTGGCAAAACTCGACGAGATTCACCGCCTCGCAGAGGAGTATCAGGCGATGACATACGTCGACGACTGTCACGGTGAAGGGGTTCTGGGTGATGGCCACGGAATTACAGCCGAGTTCGGTCTCGAAGAAGAGATCGACTTCCAGATGGGTAGTTTCTCCAAAGCCTGTGGCGGGTTCGGTGGGATGCTCGCTGGCGATCAACACGTCGTAGATTTCGCGTACAACACGTCAAGAACGTGGCTGCTGAGTGCTGGCTATCCACCCGCCGTCGCGGCTGCAAATAGGTGTGCTCTCGAGATTATCGACGAAGAACCCGAACGCGTCCGAGATCTTTGGCGGAAACGCGAGTACTTCCAGTCCGAACTGGAGGATCTGGGGTTCGATACGGGAGCGGGTGAAACACCGATCGTTCCAGTGATGATCGGAGACAGCAAGACGGCCAAAGAGTTCGCCGAGAGACTGTTTGAGAAGGGTGTTTTCGCCCTCTCGATCGTCTATCCGATGGTTCCGCGCGGTGGGGCACGGATCCGTAATCAAATAAACGTTGGACTCACCGAGACAGACCTCGACGAGGCCTTGCGTGTCTACGACGAGGTCGGTCGAAAACTTGGTATCATCTGACCGAACGACGAGAAAACGGTCGTCCGAGGCAGCCCGGGGCGAACCGAGCAGACGACGGATCAGATCGACGTAACGCGAGTGAACTCGTCGTCGAGCGCCTGGGCGTCTTCCGGCAGCAGCGCCACCACCAGGAAGTCCGCGTAATCGGCGAAGTACTCCACCAGCGCCGCGATCCGGTCGGAGTCGATCGCTTCTAGCGAGTCCAACAGCATAAACGGCACCGTCTCGTGGAGGTCGTGGACGAGATAGCCCGCCAGCGCGAAGATCAGTCCCGTTACCTCACGTTCGCTTTCCGAAAGGTGGGCGATCGTGTCCTCGTAGGCCGCACCGCTTTCGGTCGTCCGCACGATGTGCAGCTCGAAGCGCGTCTGCCCCTCGCTCGCGCCAGCGTCTTCGATCCGCTCGATCCAGATCCGTTCGATGTTCTCGTAGCCCAGGAGGTCCAGAATCGACTCCATGTGCTCGTTGAACGACTCGACGGCCTCCGCTTCGATCTGATCGATCTTCGTCCGTTGGTCGGTGAGTTCCTCGACCAGCTCCGAGCGCTCCTCGCGGAGCTCGTCCGCCCGCTCGACGTCCGCCTCGATCGACTCGATCTCCTCTGTCACCTCATCGAGGTCGGATTCGAGGCTGTCGATCTCGAATTCGAGTTGATTGGCCTCCTTGTGCAGCGAGAGGATCTCCTCGAAGTCCGCCGATTCGAGGCTCTCGACCTCCGATTCGAGGTCTTCGACCTCGTCGGTCAGCGATTCGCGATTCTCTTTCAGCGCGTCGATCTGCTCGTCGCGGCGGTCCAGTTCCGACTCGATGTCGTCGAGTTTCTGCTCGATTTCCGAGCGCTTGCGCTGTTTCTTCGTCGCCTCTCGCTGCTGTTGCTTCCGGTCTTCGAGGCGGCTCTTGACGCCGTTCAGTTCCTCGACTTTCTCCGTGCGGAGCGACTTCAGCCGCTCGATGGTCGATTCGATCTGCTCGCGCTCGACGGAGGAGCCGCAGGTCCAACACACCACCGTTTCGGAGTCGGAGGCGACGAGTTGATCGGTTACTGATTCACCACCACCATCGCCACTTTCGGTGGCGACACCACCGTCTTCGAGGAGTTCGTAATCTTCGGCTTCCAGTCGCTCCTCGTTGTACTGGATGAGGCTGCGGAGTTCGTTGATCTCGGAGTTGAGCTCCTGGCGTTCGGATCGCAGTCGCTCGATCTCCGATTCGAGGTCGCGGTGGTCGCCCATCGGCGTCTCGGGCAGCTCCTCGAGGTCGTCTTCGAGGTCGCCGCGCTCGCGTTTCAGCGAGGCGATGCTCTCCTGTTGGCGTTCGATCTTCCGGCGGATCGACTCCAGTTCCGAGCGGGTCGAGCGGAGTTCCTGGAGTTTCTCTTCGAGTTCCGCTTGCTCTTTGCGGCCCTCCTCGACGTTGCGGCTGCTGTCGTCGATTTCGTCCTCCAGTTCTGCGAGTTCCGCGCGTTTCTCCTCGATCTTCTCGCGGAGTTGGGTCCGTCGTTGTTCGAGTTCCGGGAGTTCGCGCTTGTCGGATTCGATGCGGGCGAGTTCGTCGTTGATGTCGCCTTTCTCCTCTTCGAGACGGCGGATCTCGGAGCGAATGGCGTCGACGTCGACGGGGCGCATAATGACGTCTCGGAGCTGTTCGCCGCGGGCGGCCGCTTGGCGGGCGTCGTTGGTCTCTAAGAGGAACGCGAACAGATCCGCGACCTCGGGGTCGTCGAGGTAGGCGTCGCCCTCGAAGCTGACGCCGTCGCCCGCGCGGGTGAGCGTTCGCTCGTACGTCGTCCCGTCGAGCGTGAGTTCGATCCGGCCGGTGTCGGCGTCACCCTTCAGCGAGACGCGCTGGCTGCCCATCGCGCCCATAATCGACCGCAGAAACGAGGTACGGTTGGTCGCGTTCTTGCCCGTGAGGACCGTCACGCCGGGTGGGATGTCTACTTTAGTGTCGTCGATACCGCCGATGTTCTCGACAGAGAAACGAGCGGAGTCAGTCAGTTGTTCGGAAGTCGCCATTATAGTATCCGGTAGAATTTTTTACTCAGAGTGTGTTGCAACTACTAGTGGATCATCTCGACGAGATCTCCGTCGAGGAACTGCAAGACACCCTCGACAACGTGGACGGAAAGAAACCAACGCAACGGCTCTTAGCGGCAATAGCGTACAAAAACGGTGTTTCGCAGACTGAACTAGCCGAGTGGTACGATGTTCAACGACGGACGATCTATAGCTGGCTCAAGCGACTCGACACCGACGAGTCGCTTGAGCAAGCCGTCTCCGATGATCATCGGTCCGGGAGAAAAAGAAAATTCTCAGAATCACAGCAAGAAGAGTTCGAACAAACCGTCAACGAGTCTCCTGAAGAAGTCGGGATCGACGCGCCGGCGTGGACGCCGGCGCTCGCCCAAGAATTTCTCGAAGAAACGTACAGCGTCGAATACTCGATCCCGAGTTGTCGGCGGTTGCTCAAAGAAGCTGGACTCAGTTATCAAAAACCACGTCGAACAGCCGCCGAAGCCGAGGAATCCGACCAGGAAGAGTTCCACGACGAGATCAAAAAAGCGGCGGGAGATGGACGCCACAGTAGTCTGTATCGACCAAACCAAGAAATCTGTGCAGGTCGAGCCGCGTGCCGCGTGGTTTCCGCGCGGCACGCGGCCGAGTGTCGAACTGTCCGGTCAACGCGACTGGACGTGTCTACTTGGTGCGATCACCGAAGACGGTGACTGCTTTTTCTCACGGTTCGAGGAGTACGTTACCGCCGATCACGCGAAACATTTCATTCTCGCGTTATGCGAAGAATTCGAAGAAGATTTGATCGTCGTATTGGATGGTGCGCCGTACTTCCAGGCGTCGGCCGTCACGGACCTGGCGGCCCGTGACGACCTCGCCTTCGTCACGTTGCCGGCGTATTCGCCGGAACTCAATCCTGTCGAAGAGTGCTGGAGACAACTCCAAGACGCTCTCAGCAACCGATTCTTTGACTCGCTCAACGAGCTCACGACGGCGATCGATACCGCTCTCGACCAGCTTTCTCTTCCAAAAGTGAGCAACTATTTCTAACCACTACTATAGGTGAAGGCGGCCAAGTTCGTTTCCCGAGTTTCCGCGATTTCGCGCTGAATCTCCGTCGATTCCAGCCCAGCGGTGACAGTACACGCTTGACAGCTCTGATGAGTTGCGTCTCATAGTACGATGGATCGTACGAATCGACTTCCCCGTGAGCCACCGCGACCCGCTCTCTTGAGGTCTTCTCGTCGTCGACAACTACGTACTCGAGGTCCTGTCCTGGGTGGACATCGAAGTCCTGCTCGCGAGCCCACTTTAGCGCCGCCACGTTCTGGGTGTTCTGCATATACCCTTCGAGTGGCTTGGAGACACGATTCCGTTCGACGAGCTGCTCAACCGGCACCGTTCCAGCGTGGAGGCGCTTGATCGCATCCTGAAGACAGTCGAGTACGGCGGCCGGAGATTGAGTCGCGTCGAGCCGTTCGAGACAGTTCCGCTGGACGTCCTCGATGAACGGTGGGGTCGAGCGCTGCCGAGCTTCGATACCGCGTATCTTGAAGTCGTCGTCGCCGGCGACCTTCCCGAAGTACTTCGTCAACGTGCCGGCGTCGCTCTCGCGCTGCGGCACGAACGCCACCCAATCGTAGTGGGCTTCGTGTTCGAGCCGAATTTCGACGCATTCCGTGATCGCCGTCGCGAGCGTCTCGAGGTCCTCGCGGTCATCGTCGTCGACGTCGGGGGTCGGGGTCACCCAGATGGAGTCGACGATGCCGTGGACGACGCGCTAGCCGCCGGCTTCCAGCCGTTGTTTCGCCGTCAGCAGAATCTCACGAGCGAATGCGTTGATTGCCTCGTGGCACTCGATGCGGCCGAATTTTGCGTTGCTGAATCCTTGATAGCCGAATCAGGCGACGAGAATCCACTTCAGCGCTCCCGACCGCCCCTCGAGCTCCACCAGTCGGCCTTCGTCGGGATCATCCCGATCCTTCTCGCGACAGATGGCCGGCTTGATTCCGTCGCGGGCGTCGATGATCGGTTGAAGCACGTCGACGAGGTAGCCCCGGTCGTCGAAGACCGAGTACCCAAGGCCGGGGACGTCCTCACGGTCGCTATGGCAGTTACACCGGATGACATCCGGCGAGACGTTCCGCCTACAGATGATGTTCGGATACAGACTCGAAAAGTCGAGCTCGTGGACGTTCTCGTGGAGGCCGACCTCGGGGACGAAGATGAACCCACCGCGGTCAGCGTCGTGGAGCGTCCCCATGGGCTTGTAGAATTCGTGGCGCCAGGAGTTCCACGGAACGAGGACGCCGCAGTCGTGGGCTTCGCAGATCTGGGTCGCCGTGAGCACGTTCCCGATCGACGCCCACGCGAGCTCCTGCACGGGCTTTTTCGAGCGCGACACGAGGTCGAGGACGCCGTCGAGGTTCGTCTCCCCGTAGAAGAACGTGTTCGACTCGTCGATGATCGCCCGTCCGGGCACGGTGTACCGCGCCGGTGAGTGGCCGACGCGGCCGTAGCTCGAGTACGTCGACCGGGTCGCGAGCTGTTGGTAGTCGACGTCCGGCCACCGAATCAGCGAGAAGTCGTCGACGCCGGCAACCGTCGCCATCTCGTGGAGGGTCGGGACAATCTCGCACGTCGAGCAGACCAGGACGTCCGGATCGTGTGCTTCAAACGCCGCCTGCACGGCGGTCGTCGTGGAATGGGTGAGGTACCGGTCCGAGAGTTCGGTTACGCTGCTGCAGCGCGGTATCTCGATAACTCCGAAGAACAGGTTCGACAAGCCTACCAGCACATCAAAGCTGCTGAGCGTGTGGATATGGCGACTAAAGCCCTTTCAAAAACCGACCAACGGGTTAATCAAGATTCGTCATACTTGTTGCTTTTCTCATAACGCTAGTAACTCATATCTCTGGTGAGAATGCTGATAGCTATCGAGAAGTCTGTTTTTCCAATACTCGACTCGTTGGTTCTGAACAGGTAATAATAATTCTGATCGTAATGGTCGTGTTTAGGGCATTGAGCCAGGCAGCAAATGCTTGGAGCCAATTTTCGGCGATTTGCGGCTCAACGTGGCTGAAACAGGTTGAGAACGAGGAAGTTTTGCGCTTGAGCTCGCGAAAAATTCGCTCGATGGCGTTCCGATTTCCATTCCGTTCAGTTCGAAATCGGAGTCCTGCTCTGGCCAGCGCAGTTTGGAGGTGTTGAGCGCCATCGACCAGAAACACAGCGGATTCGACGTCGTGTTTCTGGCGAAATTCTCGCAGAAAGATCTCGGTTAGTGCGGTCGTTGTCGTGGAAAAAAGTCGCAGATGCAGCAGACTGTTTGTGTCGGTATCAGCGGCCGCGTACAGCCAGAATTGCTCGTCATTGATTCGAATCACAGTCTCGTCGAGCGCAACGTGATTCGGGCTTCGACCGTCTGTGGGCTGTAGATCGGCCTTTTGAACCCAATCGTGAATTGCTTTGCGAGAGCGCTCGACACCCAATTCTTCGAGGACAGAGACGGTATTCGACAGCGAGAGTCCCGCTACTGCAGTTGAATACCGAGTTTCATCGCACGCTCTGGTGTCCGCTGTCGCTCCACAAGATCCAAATCAATCCAGTCCGTGAATCCACTGAGGCGGGCGATTTCTGGCATAGACCACCACAAAATCACACCGCCTCACTCTTCATCCGTAACGAAACACGACCCCTCTATCGGACCAAAGTATTTTTAGTTCGAATGTGATCGACCAACTATGGAGGCTGCTCCAACCAAAACGCTGCTGGGTGGCGACGAACTGCCGATGATCGGACTAGGTACTTGGGACCTCTCTGGTGAGACCATCACGTCGTCCGTTCGGAAGGCGCTCGATGTAGGTTACGCGCACATCGATACGGCAGAGGGATATATGAACGAAGCCGAGATCGGGGACGTACTGACCGAGTACGAGCGCGACGATCTGTTTCTTACGTCCAAGGTGCTGCCCAAGAACCTCGACTACGAGGGCGTTATTCGGGCGTGTAAAAAATCGCTCGATAGACTCGGGACAGACTACCTCAACCTGTATCTGATTCACTGGCCGAACCCGGCAATTTCGCTTCGCGAGACGCTGGATGCGATGGAGACGTTGTACGAGGAGGGGCTCATCGACAACGTCGGTGTCTCGAACTTCTCGGCGTATCAACTGTCCTGCGCTCATCACATCAGCAACGTTCCGATCGCCGTCAATCAGATCGAATTTCATCCGCTGTTGCAACGACCGGAACTGATAGACTACTGCCGCGAGTCCGATACCGTTATTGAGGCCGCTGCACCGCTTGCACGCACTGAGATATTTGATGAACAGGATGTTCAGGATATCGCAAACGAGCGCGGTCGATCACCGGCGCAGGTCGTTCTCCGTTGGGCCATCCACCGTGACGTAGTCGTTCTCCCTAAATCTTCATCTTCAAACCATATCGAGGCTAATTTTGACCTGTGGGACTGGGAATTGACACGAGATGAGTTAGCTATGCTTGACAATCTCAACCGTGACGACCCAGTGTATGACCACCCGGTGCGCGATTGGACCGGTGATGTCTACGGGATCTCGAAGTGACGCTTCAACGGTAGCCAGAGAGTACTACTCAACGAACAATTAACCGTCCAGTGGTCGAATACTCGTTATTGTGGTATCTGTTCGTACAAGGTCAATTCCCCGTCCTTACTCTCGCGTGAACCGGTACTCATTCCACATTCAGAGATTCACTATTTCACAACTGAAAGCGAGTATCCTGCTCAGAAAATTAACGGATGTAGCGATTTAAGTGAGTTATTTCTCCTAAACCATCTGATAAGCAAAGATGTGACGGGCTATTTACTTCTCGAGGCGATAATCAGGAATCGCTATTCAGCAAGGCGGATCTGTCGACCTTTCCATTTCTTGTTATGGGAAATTCCTCGAGAAACTCGTACTCGCGCGGTTTTTTTGTACGCATCTAGCTTGTCCTTTGCAAAGCGAGTTAACTCCAATTCGAGCTTTTGGTACCTTTCGTCTTCACGATCATTCAAAGTATCCGTTCGTCGATAGGCACAATGAATGCCTTGATCACGGTTCCGCGATCTGGATCGGAAATGCCACCGACCACGACCGCCTCGACGTTCGGGTGCGATTCCAGTTTAGATTCGACCTCCTTCGGACTGACGCGATAACCCGAGGTGATGATGATGTCATCGACCCGACCCTCGATAGAAACGTATCCGTTCTCTTGTATGATCGCCTCGTCTCCAGTTTTCAACCATCCATCTTCGGTAAAGGCCGTAGACGTCGCCTCAGGATCATTCCAGTATTCGATGAAAACGACCGGGTCTGACGAATCAATTAGTAGTTCACCGCGTCCGATTCCTCGACGTTCGTCTCCCTGCTGGACCGCTAGCGTATGTCCGGGATACGGGAGACCAGTCGTCCCCTCTTTTGACGGATACAAGGCCGTCGATTCACCGAGGATCGCGTTCGCTTCAGTTTGACCATACGCTTCGTTGACGGTAACGCCGAGGGTATCTTGGGCCCAGCGTTTAACTGACGCTGTAAGCGGTTCGGCTCCACACATAATCGTCTCGAACGAAGAAAGGTCATAATCCGCGGGAGACGTCTCATCACGAATCCGTCTGAGCGCTGTCGGAGGAAGGAAAGAGTGGGTGATCCCTTGGCTTTCCACGAGCGACAGTGCCGAAGATGGGTCGAAGCCTACGGCGCGTGCGCGCGACGATTGTACCGCCGGCCGCGAGCGTCGGAAATACGACGTCGAATAACGCTCCCGCCCAAGCCCATTCCGCGGGCGTCCACACTCGGGCGGACGCTAATTCCGCCGGATCGAATAGTTCATACCAGCACTGATAGCCCGGTAATGAGCCGATGAGGTACTGATGTCCCTGAACGACGCCCTTGGGTACGCCGGTCGATCCCGAGGTGTACAAAATCAACGCCGGGTCGTCGGGAGCGGTCTCGACAACTCGAGTGGTTTTACCGTCAGATACGATGTCACGATACCCACCTAGGGGCCCGGTCTCACTACCGGTAGTCTGATCATCGGAAGCGCGGAGAGGTACCGAAATAACTCGTTCAATATCAACTATCTCGAGTACCTGCTGAAACTGGTCACTTATCGCACTATCTATGAGGAGTGTAGAAACGGCCGCGTGATCGAGACAGTATTCCAGAGTGTCGGTTTCTGAGAGCACCGAAACGGGGACACAAACCGCACCTAGGCGGAACACGGCCAAGTAACTGATTAGCAGTTCCGGGGAGGGAGGGAAGCAGATAGCGACGCGATCGCCTTCGGTTATTCCTCGTTCCTCAAAATTGTAAACGAGCGTTGTAACTGCATCTTCTAATTGAGTGTACGTGTATTCCGAGACCGTACCTTTTTCGTCGAGATAAACGAGCGCGGTCTGATTTGTATGCTGATTGTCGTGGCGAAGCGTTACGGAACCAATATTATATTCCAGGAATATCCCACATAAAATTCTCGTGTATCTCATCATATGTACACTCTTTTGGTTGGCAATTAAACGATTACCCTGATAACATTATTTCTAAGGTATTGTTTTGATCACTTAAACCCGTCGTAACTTACTGGAAAATACATCCCAGTAAGCTTTAGAATTACAGCGGAGAAATTCCTAACCGTGCGATTCTACATTCAATTAACCTAAATCACAGCAATTCGACGCTAGTGCGGGTACTTACACCTCGACGACGGAGTTAGAAAGTGTTCCAATACCCTCGATCCCAATTTCAATGTTGTCGGCAGCCCGAAGCGTAAATTCGTCCTCTGGAACTAGCGATGTCCCGGTCAAAAGGACGGAAGTCCGAGGTAAAGAGTTATGATCGGAGTAGTAGCTAACTAACTCTTCGACCGTCCGTACCATTTCGCTCGTATTCGTCGACTCCTCGTAAACGATCTCGTCGTCTCGACGGATAGACATCCACATCTCAAGCGTGTGGGGGTCTTCGAGGGACGCAGCCGAACGGATGCACGGACCGAGTGCACAACATCGATCGTACACTTTCGCCTGAGGGAGATACAAAGGATTTTGTCCCTCGATGGATCGGCTGCTGACGTCGTTTCCGATGGTGTATCCGATGACCTTTCCGTAACTCATAACCACTCCGAGTTCGGGTTCCGGGACGTCCCACTCCGAATCCCGACGGATACCGACTGCCTCATTTGGTCCGACGGTCCGATCAGCCGTTGCTTTGAAGAACAACTCCGGCCGGTCGCTCTGGTAGGCGTCCAAATATATCTCTGGCATCGAACTCTCTGTTTTGCGAGCCTCTTCGCTAATACGATAGGTGACTCCTGCCGCCCACACCTCGTCAGGTGACAATGGCATCGAGAGCGGTCTCTCTTCGAGAACTTCTCTCGAAAGAGGGGCCGCATCTTCGATCAACATCTCGGCAATGGTGTCGATTGGCTGATTTGTGACTGCAGCCCCTTTCAAAATGTCCTCGAACCGTTGAACCGAGGGTGTGGCTTCAGCGAGGTTAAACAGTGACTTGCCTCGTTCTACGATAAGTTGCTGCTGGTGATCGTTCCACAGGTGATAATACCGCATCTCGCTGTTTCTTTTGGGCAGATGGTTATAATTCTACTGGACGCTAATCATATTATAAATATATTGCGTCCTGACTGCCACTCACGATTAATTCCTTTTTCGGAAGTTAACTTTCAAAGAGCAATGATTATTTATATTCCTACGACAAATTCTACCGTGTGGTGACCTCATACCAGAACTACGTGGATGGTGAGTGGAGAGAACCGTCGAATGGCGAATATTTCGAAACTACAGACCCCGCGAGCCCCAACGACGTTGTTGCCGAATATCCACGATCGGTGGCTAAAGACGCGAACGCCGCTGTCGAAGCCGCCGTTTCGGCTCAAGGCGATTGGGCCGCCACGCCTGCCCCTGAGCGCGGCGCAATTTTGCGCGGCGCCGGTTCGATTCTCGCGGACAGGAAGGAGGAACTCACCCAATTGCTCATAAGAGAAGAGGGGAAGACACACGCCGAGGCGAGCGGAGAGGTACAACGGGCCGTCGACATCTTCTATTACTTTGCTGAAAAAACGCGGGATCTTGGAGGGAGCGTAAAATCTTCGAGCAAACCACAGAGCGGGCTCTACACGGTCGATGTGCCAGTCGGCGTTGCTGCGTTGATCACGCCGTGGAACTATCCCATCGCGATACCAGCTTGGAAGCTCGCGCCTGCGCTCGCAACAGGTAACACGGTCGTACTCAATCCGGCATCGCTTGCCCCCGGCGTCGCAGTCGAACTGTTCGAGGCATTCGATGAAGCAGGACTCCCCCCCGGCGTCGCGAACGTCGTTACCGGGCCCGGCAGCACCGTCGGCGATGCGATAATCTCTCACGATGGCGTTGACGCCGTTTCGTTCACCGGGTCAAGCAAGGTTGGCGAGGCCGTGTACTCCAAGGCGACGGACAACGGAAAGCGCGTACAGACCGAACTCGGCGGGAAGAATCCCACCATTGTCACGCCCAGCGCCGACCTCGAAGAAGCGGCCGATCTCGTCAGTGCGGGTGCTTTCGGCGTGACCGGACAAGCGTGTACTGCTTGTTCCCGAGCGATCGTACACACCGACATCTACGACGAATTCGTCGACGCTGTCATCGCACGTGCGAACGAGATCGACGTGGGTCCCGGTGAAAACTCCGATATGGGTCCACAAATCAGCGAGAACGAACTCGAGGGAACCCTCGAATACGTCGATATCGCGGAGAAAGACGGCGCGAATCTCGAGATCGGAGGCGGAAGGCCCGATGGCGAACGATTACGGGAGGGATACTTCGTCGAACCGACCATCTTTTCGGATGTCGATCCTGACCACCGGATTGCACAAGAGGAGGTTTTCGGCCCTCTTCTCGCCGTCATCGAGGCTGAAAGCTTCGAAGACGCACTCACTGTCGCTAACGGTACATCTTATGGGTTGTCTGCCTCTATCGTCACAGACAGTCACACTGAAGCGGAGCGATTCGTCCGTGAAGTCGAGGCGGGCGTCGCCAAGGTCAACGACAAGACGACCGGACTCGAGCTACACGTTCCGTTTGGCGGGTTCAAACAGTCCTCGAGCGAAACGTGGCGTGAACAGGGCGAGGCCGGAATCGGATTCTACACGATCGAAAAGACCGTGTACAATAGTTTTTAACGGCTTCTCCTCGGGCGTTCGGAACTAGTACCGCCCTCTCTCCTACTCTCGTTTCACGGTGTGTTCGAGGGTACCGACGCCTTCGACGGTCACTTCGACGGTGTCTCCGTCCTCAAGTGGTCCGACACCGGCGGGAGTTCCGGTCGAGATGATGTCCCCTCGCTCGAGTGTCATATATTGAGTCACTTCTGATACGAGTTCTTCAAGCGAGAATATCCACTCACTCCGCGAGGACGATTGTCTCTTTTCTCCGTTTACGGCGAGCTGGACGCGAGCATCCTCAGGGACGTGTTCGGGGCCGGCCACGACGGGTCCGATCGGCGCAGCGTTATCGAATGCTTTGCCGCGGACCCAGTTCTGTTCAACCCGTTGATCGTCTCGGTTGGAGAGGTCGTCCACGCACGTGAAACCCGCAACAACGTCCATTGCGTCAGTTTCATCGACATTTCGACACTGTGTTCCGATGACAATACCTATCTCCGCTTCGAACTCTACCTCGTCTTTGTTGCGCGGGAGTACCACGGTGTCGCCGTGGCTGGAAATTGTGTTGGGCGGTTTCAAGAACAACATCGGTCGATCCGGGATCGACATATCCTCCTCTGCGGCGTGATCGGCGTAATTGAGACCGACGCACACGATTTTAGTCGGCTCTACAGGAGGCAAGATAGTGAGTGCGGACGGGTCGTAGGTTCCCGTGTTGAGGACGATCTCGTCGTCGATCCATTCGCCGTTCCGAATACTTCCTGCATCGTCGCGAACGCGTACTCGTCGCATACTTGTCAACGGGAATTCCACCTATTAAAAGATATTGGCTCGGTCGGAGTGAGTCTCGATTACGTTCGAGAGCTTTGTACCGGTCGCGAGGGACGAGCAGTAAACAGCGTACTGCACTTATGGCTCTTGTCATCGCTAAACCGATTACTATTGCTAAAGCCGTTCTTTTGCTTGCGTTCAGAATAGATGAACAGGTTGAAATAGGCGTAAGGAGAGAGTGGACCTATGGGACAAGAGGCAAAGAATCCGGTTAAAGCTGCGGAGACCACCTTTGAAATCATCCAGGCACTCAAAGAACTCGACGGCGCCGGCGTGACTGAACTTGCGACGCACCTCGATCTTCCAAAGAGCACAGTTCACAACTACCTGAGCACGCTTCACCAGGAAGAATACATCGTGAAGTCAGGTTCGGAGTACGAGGTGGGTATCAAGTTCCTGGAGTTGGGCAACTACGCTCGCGATCGGATGAGAATCTACGAAATCGCCAAGCCGGAGATCGACAGTCTCGCCGACCAAACCGGAGAGTTAGTCAATCTCCTCGTCGAAGAACACGGGAAAGGCGTCTACATCTACCAGGCGGCGGGACAGCAGTCAGTGCGCGTCGATTCCTCAGTCGGTTCCCGCGTCTATCTTCACGCGACCGCATTCGGCAAGGCAATGCTGGCGAACTACTCCCCGGAGCGGGTCGATCGGATCATCGAGTCTCACGGCCTGCCACAGTTTACCGATCGAACGTCAGCGACCAGAGCGGAGCTGGAGAGCGATTTCGAGACCATCCGAGACCAAGGATACGCGATCGACGACGAGGAGCGCCTCAGCGGACTCCGCTGTATCGGTACCGAAATTAAAGCGAACGACGGGCGTGTTCTCGGCGGGGTCAGTATTAGCGGTCCGGTGAACCGATTGAACGGATCCTATCTGAGGGAGGAACTGCCGGACATACTGCTCGAGACCGCGAACGTTATTGAACTCAACATCACCTATTCCTGAACGGGGCTCAGTAAGCTGTTTACGACTGGTCGACACCTTCGCTGACGACCCCCAAGAGGGGGTCCCCAGATATCGATTCGGCAAATCCGTTCCTCGGTAAATCGGGGCCTCGATTCCGACGCTCGATCTATGGAGACGGTCACAGAGTCAGACCCGTTAGGAGTCACGCGACACGTAATGAAATTACAAAACTAATATTGTAATACCTGTACTCGTGAAACTGTAATTCATTTTAAAATACACCCTCTTGATTCTGATTACGTCACCGCCCTAATACTAATCGTCTCTCCGGACAGCATAGGAGTAATAAATTCATTCACTGAATATCACCTATTTCTACAATAATTTTCTGAATATTTGGAATAGATACAAAAATAATTATTCATAATAACTGAACGCGATGGGCGCGGTAGTACGAATATCGGTAGGTAAAATGACGACTGACACGGGGTCCGATACGGCCAAGCGTATCGGTTCCGACGACACAATACGGTCGCTCGAGAGGAGGTGAGGTTTCTAAATTCAGGCACCTGATCCGGGAGACGACATCCCGATTGGGGATACAGCTCGTTCAAAGCTTGCGTTGCGCGACTGCTGCGGTTGGATACCGCTTCAGTACTCACGAGCTAGGGAACGATCGGGGTCGTATCGCCGTGGTAAGACGAAACCGCTCAACCGACGGAGTGCTCGACCGGAGATAGCTTTCCACATATTGGAACAGCGGGAATGAAAGTCGCTCCCCGATGGAAGAAATGGCTACGGAACCTTTGGTTCTGGTCACGTCTGGAACCTGCGTCTCTCAGGAAAGAACAGTAGCGGGCGGCTTACTGACTGCGGAGTGTTGGACGAAGTCGACCAATTGTGCGACAAAGTCTTCGGCTTTTCCCCTAGAAACTAACCGCTTCACCGACGTAGCGACTACTCCAGATCTACAGTAGTGGTTTGGTGCGGACGGTCACTCGAGTTCCGATGTACCGGAATGAGGGAGATTCTTGCCACCGAATACCGCTTCGGTCTTCCAGAGCCGTAACGCGAGTGCATCGTCCCATTCACTCACGAACTGATTCAGAAGTCCGCCAACGGCCTGCGGACGGACACCGCTCGAACCACATCCTGATCAGTAACTAATGACCACTGCTTCTACCGTACGACACGGTCACCCCGGCCTGGAATCGCCTGATGCATCCAACTCCGTGCGGCTAGCATTACGGCGTCGATCGGGACGTTCCTCGGTCAGCTCCGCGGGAAACGCCTCTTCGCCAACGCTGTTTTTCTGGCCGGGGGTACGCCTTGGCCGCAGGGGGCCTGTCACCGTCTCGATCTTCGATTTCAATACTCTCCGACGGAACGGGAACCCCGCAGATCACGTCTTCACGGACCCGCTGAACGAAATCTGACGGGATCGGGATCAAAATACTTATTAGACGTAGATATCATCCTCCAGTATGACCGAGAAGTCACTGGCACAGGTGTTGCAGTCGGTCGAAAATCCTGCCGAGACGTTCCGTAATACCGATCTCGGCTGGCAACCGTACGTCTTCGAGGACGAGTACACGAACTGGATCGAAGAACAACGGGCAGTCGCTAAATCCTGTGCCGTCGTGGACCAGTCTTACCATATGGAAATACTCGAAATCGAGGGCCCCGACGCCGTGGATCTACTCGAATCGCTCTCGGTAAACAGCTTCCAAAAGGTCAGAGACGGCGATCCTCCACAGGCGATCAATTACCTGACTTGCAATCCGGACGGATACGTGATCGGCGACGTCATCGTCTTTTATTTCGGCGAGAACAGATTCTCCTCAGTCGGCTCCGAGTGGATCAACAACTGGATTCGATACAACGCCGAGGCGGGCGAGTACAACGTCGATTTGGAGATACCGTACCATCCCTTCGACGATCAGGACCCCCCGGAATTCAGGTTCCAGGTGCAGGGCCCCCACGCAATGGACGTTATGGAAGAGGTCGCTGACGGTTCGCTCCCCGACATCTCGTTCTTCGAGATGGATACGATCGAAATAGACGGTGTTCGAACGTTCGCACTTGGTCACGGGATGGCCGCGATGCCCGGTCTCGAGATCTTCGGTCCTCACGAGCATCACGACGAGGTTCTCGACAGCATCCTCGAGGTGGGTGAACAGTACGGCATTCGGCAACTGGGGACACAGGCCTACAAGACGGGGAAAATCGGCTCGGGATGGTTCGTTGCGGCGGTGCCTGCCATCTACGAACACGACGAACTCCAAGGCTATCGGGAGTGGTTAGACGCAGACAGTATGGAGGCCAGCCTCTCGATCGGCGGAAGCTACGAGTCTGACGATATCACGGACTACTATATGAACCCCATCGAGCAGGGGAAATCTCACTTAATCGACTTCGACCACGACTTCGTCGGCAAAGACGCCTTGCAAGAGATGATGGAGCAGGAACAGCGCGAGCGAGTCACTCTCGTCTGGGACGTCGACGACGTCGTCGACGTCTACGCGTCGTTGTTCCGAGAAGGTGAGACGAGCAAGTTCATCAACCTACCTGATGTTGCGACCCGCTGGTCGGCGATGCATTACGACAAGATCGTCGACGACGGTGAAATGATTGGGCTATCGAAGTACCCCGGGTATCTCTCGTACGAGCGTGAGATGCTCTCGCTCGCAGTGGTGGACCCCGAGTACAGCGAACCCGGGACAGAAGTGTCGTTCGTATGGGGAGACGAGACGAAGAAACAGCGTGTCGAGCGTCACGAACCCGTCGAGATTCGCGCGACGGTGGCCAACGCTCCGTACGTCAAAGGTGGACGGACGAATCTATAGGGGAACTCGTTTGTCTCAGTCCTGATTTGCGGACTGTTGTTCCTCCTGTTCTGATAGAAGGAGTTATAATGGTTTAATACGTTTATCTCTCCGATCGGAGCTATGAGTTACAGAGCTGGTATTATCGGCACTGGAGGGATAGCGGGAATGGGCATCTTGGGTATGCACGACGAGGAAGACATCGGAGAAAAGAGGTTTCAAGCGAGTCACGCCGGTGGATACCAGGCGACATCGGATATCGAACTCGTTTCGATAGCGGACACAGACGAACAGAAACTAACCAGATTCGGCGAGGCCTGGGGCATCCCGTCAACCCAGCAGTATCTAGATCACGAGGAGATGACTGCACGGGAAGAGTTAGACGTGGTATCTGTGTGTACTCCCTCCTTTCTCCACCACCGCCACGTCATTGACGCTGCCCGTTCGGCCTCGAATCCGGATGTCATCTGGTGTGAGAAACCGATCGCATCGTCCGTTACCGCTGCTGAGGAGATGATCTCCGTCTGTGCGGACACCGATACGGAGCTACTAGTTAATCACTCATTCCGGTTTACGGACAAACTGCAACAGCTTGCGCGACTCATTCACGAGGAGAACATCCTCGGCGATGTCCACTCGGTGGCAACCCAGTTTCGAATGGAACTACTTCGAAACTCCACGCACCTCTTGGATACGCTCGTCTATTTGCTCGATTCCCGCGCAAAACGAGTCAGCGGACACATAACCGGAGAGAACGAAGCAGTGGACTCACTCGGTGCTGGCCAGTCAGTTGAGGACGCGGGCGGTGGCGGGTTCGTGTTAATGGATGACGGAACGTTTACAACCATCGACTGTACCATCCCGCGCAACGATTCCTCGATGATGCTTCAGTTCATCGGGTCTGAAGGGAAACTCTATCTGAACAACGATGACAGTGACTGGCGATACTGGCGACTCGATGACGGTATGCATATCGAGGAACCGCTACCGGGAATCGAGGGCGCGTGGACCTGGAACCGGGATTATCAGAACGCGTTTCCCAACGCTGCCAACCACATCCAGTCGTTACTCACTGGCGACGTTGAAAACCACTCGCCCGGTACTGCGGCGTTACGGTCGCTTGAGATCATCGTTGGATTCTATATTTCCTATTATACGGGGAGCCAGGTCGACATTCCGCTCCAGCGGCCACTTCGGGATGTCGAGATCTCTTCGTGGTAG
The DNA here is from genome assembly GCF_004799685.1 of Halobellus limi. Classification (NCBI taxonomy): domain Archaea; kingdom Methanobacteriati; phylum Methanobacteriota; class Halobacteria; order Halobacteriales; family Haloferacaceae; genus Halobellus; species Halobellus limi. The sequence continues at coordinate 111,870 of NZ_CP031313.1, read as the reverse complement.
CCGACCCACAGAACATACAATCGAGGTTAAGCACGGATCATTCCTGTAGAATCAGGAGAGAAACTCACTCCGGTAAGACCGGTTACGTTAGGACGATCACTTTCTTTCGTTGTGGAGTGCTGTCCGCTCAAGATCGTTATCCGGAGCACCGAGCAGTCCACTTCGGTCCGTTTTCGCTCGGTGGAGAGAGGCAGTCGTCTTGTCGAACTGGTCTTCGTCCCCGGCTTGTTCGAAGTTCGTTACGTAGAGTGTCCGCAGATCTGGACCCCCGAAAGCGCAGTTTGTCGGTTGATCTGCGGGGAACGGATGAGTCTCCAGGACTCGGCCATTTGGAGCGAACACGTATATCATCGGCCCTGGCCCGTTATTCTCGCCTCCTGCCGTCGCGACGATATTACCTTCCTCGTCGAGGCACATACCGTCAATCGATCTGTGGGGAAAGAAGTTGTGGAGGACTTCGAAATCCCCAACAGAGCCGTCGTCGTGGACCGTATATGCCCTGAGCTCTCGGTTCCCCCTTCCCCACTTGTGGTGGGTCTCCGCGACGTAGAGCGTGGATTTGTCCGGGGAGAGGAGAATCCCGTTCGGTTTCTCGGTGTCGTCAATCACCTGTTTGAGGTTCCACTCATTGTCCCCAACTGGGTCCGCCCGATACACCGCACCGTAATCGAAATCGAACCCCTCGTCGTGAACAGGGTAGTTCGGGTCGGTAAACCAGATACGGCCCTCTCCATCGATCACCAAGTCGTTTGGAGCGTTAAGCCGTTTGCCCTCGTACTCGTCCGCGACCACTGTCACACGGCCGTCCTCCTCGTAACGAACAACTCGCCGTGGGCCCTTCCCCTCACAGCCATAGAGGTGTCCATCCGGCCCGTACTTGAGACCATTTGCCCCGTTCGTACCGGTCCGAATCGTCGTCCACTCACACGTGATATGATCGATTTGGAGGATTCGGTCGCTCGGAAAGTCACTGAATATCAACCCGTCTCCGTCCCAGACGGGCCCCTCTGTCAATGCGAAACCATCGGCTATTTTTTTGAACTCCCAGCTCATTGCACACTTGCTCTCAATTCTCATCGGAATATAAATGTATCCGATGCATCTCAGGCCACACCAGCTTTCGGCTTCGCGCCAGGGAGTCCTTCGTCTCCCTCGATAGAGGATCCACGTTTGGACTCTGGGTCGCTCTTCAGCCTCAGTAATCAGTGCTTCGGTGCCGTCCACCTCAACGCCGTCGGATCGAACCGAGGTATTCACCGTCAGGCCTGATTGGTCGGCAGGAACAGGTGGTGGCGTTACTGTTTTTTGATTTCCCGTCTCATCTTCGTCGATAACACCGACGCTCGTTCCATCAACCGTGAAACGTTTGGCAGCCACGCATCTTGCCCGTTCATCGACAACCGTTCGGTCGTAATTGAAAGGAGATCCAGTTTTAGACCTCGTACAGTACGAAATAAGTGCGAAAACGGCCCTGTCTCTCCGTCCTTACCAATCCGTTGGAGATCCCTTACTGCTACGCTGAATTCACTCGCTTACGTCACCGATAACGCCTTCTTCAGCCAACCGTTCGATTTCGCCTTCCTCATATCCCCAATCCCCCAATATTTTCTTCGTGTGCTCTCCAGATCGAGGCGGTCGAGAGTCGATCTCTGGCGGCGTTTCGGACAACGACGCCGGTAATCCCGTAGTTTTGAACGTCTCGCCGGTCTCCGGGTGCTCGATCTCTACGATCATTTCGTTGTGGGTGACCTGTGGGTCCTCGGCCATTTCGTGAAAGTCGTTAACGTTGCCGGCCCAGATGTCCTCTGCGAGGAGTGCCTCGAGTAGTTCGTCCGTCGGTTGCTGTCTCGTGTACTTTTCGAGACGCCGTTTGATTTCGTCGCGGTTCTCGTACGTTTTCTCCGAGGTATCGTAGTCCGTGAGCTCCTCAATACCGGTGACCTTCGCGATACTCTCCATCGAAGCCATCGCGATGGCAATATGTCCGTCTGCGGTCTCATAGATTCCGTATGGGGCACTGAGCCAGGCTTGGGCGATTCCGGACTCGCTCCGATCGAACTCCTGGTTCATATTGAGCACCGCCGTGACCTCCTGACACTGGAAGTCGATCGCGGAGTTGAGAAGATTGACTTCCACTTTCTGTCCCTCGCCCGTACGTTCTTGGTAAAAGAGGGCGAACATCGTATTGAGGGCCATCAGCGTGGCAGAATGTTCGTCGACAACCGCCGTACCGACCGGTGTCGGTGGGTCTTGATCGCGCCCGGTGTACTCAGTGAGGCCGCTCATCGCCTGGAGGAGAAGGTCCTGTCCGGGGCGGTCAGTGTACGGCCCGGTAGATCCGAATCCGCTTCCCGAAACGTAGACAATATCGGGATTCCGTTCCCTCACGTCTTCGTACCCGAGTCCGAACCGATCCATAACACCCGGTCGGAAGTTTTCCATCAGTACGTCGGCTTCCTCGACGATCTCGAGAGCGATTTCTCTCCCTTGATCACTCTTGAGATCGAGTTCGATGCTCCGCTTGTTTCGATTCATCGCGAGGAAGAATGGACTTACACCGTCTAAGAGCTCGCCACCGGCCTCAAGTTTCCGTTCCCACTCACCGCCGATCCGTTCGATTTTGATCACGTCAGCGCCCATCTCAGCGAGTTTCTGACTCGCCCACGGGCCCTGCATCATCTGCGTGAAGTCTGCGATAGTCACACCGTCGAGTGCACCTGACATAGTTATCCGTTCCCACAATACGATATAAAAGTTCTGACTGAACTGTTTTTAACCTAAAAGCTTTTGACCCCAACGGAAGATATAGCAACGATGTCGACTCAGGCACCCGCAAAGGACACGAATCGATACTTCGAGGAGATCGAAGACGGAGAGCAGTACACCGTTGAACAGGCCAGGACGATCACGGAGGCCGATATCGTGAACTTCGCCGGTGTTTCGGGTGACTTCCACCCGTATCATATGAGTAAGACTCGGATGGAAGACTCGCAGTTCGGCGGCCGTATCGCTCACGGAGCGCTTATATTTGCGATAGCGGAAGCGACGATCGCCGATATGAATCCGAAGTCGTTCACGTACGGTCACGACGGAATCCGGTTCCCAACGCCGACTATGATCGGAGATACCCTGACCGTAAGCCGGGAAATCGTCGAACGGGACATATACAACGACGACTACGGAAAAGTCGTCTATGCTTACGAGGCAACGAACCAAGATGGGGAAACCCTCTATGTGGGAGAACACACGACCCTCGTCGAGCGGCGATCCGAAAACCCCGATCAGTGAGCGAGTGATACCCGACTGATCGGTTGAATAACAAACTCTCTATTGCCTTGGTCTCTTATCTCCCTTCGAAAGAGGGCTCACGGTCGTTGATGAATGCGTCAATCCCTTCCTGTGTGTCCTCAGTATTATAGAGAGTGAACGTCACTTCCTGCTCGTAAGAGAGCCCGGTTTCCATAGGGGTGTTACGTGACGAATTGACGAGTCGTTTCGCCTCTTGCACCGCTAATGGAGCATTCTTCGTTACCTCGGTAGCAAGGTCTTGGGCCGCTTCATTTGCACTTCCGGTTTCTACCAAACGTGTCACGAAGCCACACTCTTTTGCTTCGGTTGCTGAAATCGGCTTACCGGTAGTCAACATCTCTTTGGCCTTCTTCGGACCGACAACATCAGGCAGGCGCTGAGTTGCTCCGCCGCCCGGCACGAGTCCGAGCTTCACTTCTGGAACCGCAAATTCAGCGCTTTCATCGGCGACAACCACGTCAGAAACCAACGCAAGTTCACAACCGCCTCCGTAAGCGAGCCCGTCGACTGCTGCTACGACGAGAGCTGGATGCTCTCGAATGTAATCGTTCGTCTTCCGCGCGTTCTTTTGATAGGCCTCGAACTCCCGGTCCGGCATTCCGTGTATCTCCTTGAGATCGGCCCCGGCTACGAATGCACGGTCTCCGGTTGTCTCAAGAATTATGGCCGTCACACCGACTTCTTCTAACTGCGTTAGGTGGTCAAAGATGAGATTGTTGACCTCTGTCGTGAGCGCGTTAAGTTGATCTGGGCGATCGATAGTGATGACTCCTACATTTTCGTCCCATTCGACATGAACTGGCGAGCTCATAGATAGATGTTTTCAGTAGACTATTATAATACTAACCGTACCCATATTTTCAGAGATGGACAGCATTCTGAAGCGACCCGTGAAAACCCATTTTGCATTGGGGGGGAATCGGACCCTCAAAAGTAGTTTTCTGGCCGCTGTGCACTTAATTAGCCCTATCAAGAGTGTTCAGATATGTAAGTAGCACGAGCGCCAGTACAATCCCCCCAATGAATTCTGCACCAAAAGATATATTTGGTGGGTAATCATATCCGAAGCCGTAGGTATGACAGGTGATATCAGCCAAAGTAGCTCGAGTCCGGACAGCGTCAATCGAAAGTTATCACGGCGTCCCTATCTGAAAGCACTTGGTACCAGTATTCTCGCTGGGGGACTCGCCGGTTGTTCCGGCGGCGGAGGAGACGGAGACGGCGGTGGCTCTGGCGATGGAGATAGTTCGGGTGGTGACGGAGACAGCGGAGGTAATGACGGTGGTACCACTGGGAGTAGCGGCGGTGGGGAACTAGACGAAGTGAGTATGGAGATTGCGAGTACCTTCGCCGAAAACCACGTACTCGTCGCCGGTGCCGCGACTCGTTTTAAAGAGATAGTCGAGGAGGAATCCGACGGTAATTTCACTGTCAGTATCTCACCCGGCGGTGCGTACGGAGCCGAGGACGAAATCAGTGAACTCGTCGCAGAGGGGGGCGTGGAAGCACACAGCCAAGGTACGTTCCCGTTCCTTCAATACGCGCCGAAGTACTTCTTTTTCGCGAACCCATTCGTGATGGGAGGCTTCGACCACATTCTGCGCCTCCACGATAGCGACTTGATGTCGGATGGGTACGATCAGATCATCGAGAACGGGAACCAGCGTCCCGTTGGGAATATGGTATACCGGGGTGCACGCCATCTCTGTACGAAAGAGGGAACCGGCGCAGTGGCTTCCGCTGCGGACGTTGAAGGACTTTCCCTTCGGGTGTCCGAAATTCCTCCGTGGGTCCAAATCTTCTCCGAGATCGGCTTCGACACCTCTGCGATCGCATGGACGGAGGTATACAGTGCGATGCAAACTGGAACAGTCGACTCTATCGAAGCACCGCCTGGTGCCCTCAACTCTGCCCGACTATTCGAAGTCTTCGATATCCTGAATATTACGAGTCACCAAATCACGACTGGGAATATATATCTCAATGAAGAGTTCTACCAGGGACTAGACGAGACTTACCAAGACATCGTCCAAAAAGCAGGAGATGAGGCAACAGATCACGCCTCTGAAATGGCGCAGGAACAAGAACAAGGCCATATCGACACGTTCGAGAGCGAGCACGGAATCACGATCAATCAGGACGCCGACCGGCAGTCATTCGCAGATGCTGCTGAACCAGCTATCCAGAACCTCTTCGATAGTGAGTGGGCGCATACGTGGGAAGATATCCGTAATGTTTAAATATTAATCATCCGGTCAAGAACCTATGGAAGCAGACCAGTCTTTAAGTATTAAAAAGGAAAATGTTTTAGACAGGGTATTCTTATATACCGCTGTCGCGCTTTTCGGACTGACTCTGCTGTTGACCACGGTTCAGGTGCTGGTGAGGCAGATCCCCTTCTTAGGGTTTATCGACGCCAATTGGACCGTGCCTGTTGCAAGGTTCACTCTGATTATTATGACGTATATTGGGGGTGCTGTCGCAACACGTAATCGAGAACACATCTCTATCGACCTCGTCCTCGATTGGGTTGGTAAGTTCTACCCCCGACTCCGTATCGGGCTCAATATCATATCAGACCTCATAGTGATTGCTTTTCTAACTATCGCCGTCTATGGGACTATGCTGAGCACAAGCGGAAACTGGAATACCTCAGTTGGTGCGGTGTCGGGAATTACCTCTGGCTACATTTATCTTGGAATCGGTGTTGGCTTGCTCGGTATGCTTATTTACGAACTGCAACACATTTATGATACGATTGTTCAAATGCAAAACAAAGACACAAAACCCGATTCACAGCAGGAGGGAATAGAAGATGTCTGAACTACTAATCGTCGGAGGCCTATTCCTCGGTAGCCTCCTTGCTCTGTATGCGATCGGCGTTCCCGTCGCTATCGCGATGGGATCGAGTGTGATTATTATGTGGATTTTGCCTTTCGGCCAGGATATCAATTTCACTCTAATCAGTAACCAGCTGTTCTTCGGGGTAAACAGTTATCCCCTGTTGGCTGTGCCGTTTTACGTATTCCTTGGAAGGCTGATGAATAGAGTCGGGATGACCAAGCGAATCTTTGACTTCGCCGGATCAATTGTGGGCCACTACCGGGGTGGAATTGCCCACGTGAACATCGTGGCGAGTATGCTCTTCGCCGGGATGTCGGGAATGGCGACCGCTGACGCTGCCGGCCTCGGTCGTATTGAGTATGCGGCGATGCGGGATTACGGGTACGATAAAAAAACGGCCCTCGGAATCACCGGTTCGTCCGCGTTGATCGGCCCACTGATCCCCCCGAGTGTCGCTATCATCATTTACGGGGTCCTCGCAGAGGAATCTATCGGCAAACTGTTCCTCGGAGGCTTCCTTCCGGGAATCATTATGGGTCTCTCACTAATGATATTCGTCGTGGCGCTCAGTTATTACCACGGATTCGAGCCCGACTACGAGTTCGAGGTCTCCGAAGTCTGGCGGACGTTCAAGCGAGCGATATTCGCCATACTCACACCGATATTGATCATCGGCGGACTCCTCAGCGGGCAGTTCACTGCGACCGAAGCGGGAGCCATCGCTGTCGTCTATATCGGCGTTATTGGCTACTTCGTTTACGGCGAGTTGACGCTCGATATACTGTATGAAGAAATGAGAGACAGTATGATCGAGACGGTCTCGCTGACGTTTATCATCGCCGTCGCGTCACTCTACGGATTAGCCGCTCTCCAACTACAACTCCCACAGCTACTCGTCGATGGGTTCTCGGGCGTTTCTACGGATCCCACGATACTACTGCTCTCGCTCACGGTCCTTTTCCTGGTCGTGGGAACGTTTATGGACACCATCGCAGCGATGACCGTGCTAGTGCCGATTATAATGCCGTTGGTGACTATCGTGAACATCGATCCGATCCACTTCGGGGTCGTGATGTTACTCGCGTTACTCCTCGGCCTCTTGACGCCGCCGTTCGGAATCATCCTGTTCGTCTTGGAGAAAGTCACGGATGCCAGCCTCAACGAAGTGATGAGGGGTGTTCTCCCGTATTACGTGCCGATTATCGTAGTCCTGTTACTCAGTATCTTCTTCCCGGAGATTGTCACCTACATCCCGCGTCAACTGATGGCATAACTGCTTTCTCGGTGTTTCTGAACTTTCACTTATCGACCCCCGTGGGAGGACGGCGACCACCAGGTCTGTGCCGGAGACAGGTAGTACACTCCGGTGGAAATTGCCACTCGATCGATCGAATTAGAACGTAGTTGCGACCGTTTGTCGTATACTCCGATTACCCACTCCGAACGGTGCCAGTCCCGGAACCGGGCCAGTGTTCTCCCTCGGCGCTAAGATACGGCACTACCCGTAAACCACCGTCTCAATCGCGTTAGACTCGATGTAGTCCCAGTCGTAGTTGACTCCGAGGCCTGGCCCATCGGGAACCGATACGGTGCCGTCGGCGTTGACAGCATCCAGAGCGTCGGTGTAGTCGCCTTCGTACGCCGGTGGCGCGGGCAGCTCCACCTCGGGGTGGACCAGCGCCATCTCGTAGTAGTTGGAGTTGCGCGTGGCGGCCATACAGTGGCGGTGAGCTGGGCCAGGGGCGTGATACTCCACGTCGAGCCCGAAGCTCTCGGCAGCGTGAGCGACCTTCATCGCTCCTGTGATTCCGGCGTCGTACTCGGGGTCGGCGCGGACGAAGTCGGTTGCCTCGTTGGCGACGAAGTCGGTGTGGGTCTCTAGCCCCCGTACGTGCTCGGTCTGGAGAATCGGCGTATCGATCTTCTGACGGAGTTTTCGATGGGCGTGCTGGGAAATACCGGCGTCCCGAAACGGGTCCTCATACCAGAAGAACGCCTCTCCGTCACAGGCCCGTCCCACCTTCAGTGCGTCGGCGAACGTCTCCAGCTCGCAAGCAGGGTCGACCATCAGATCCATCGTGTCGCCGACCCGCTCGCCGACGGCGTGGATCGTTGCGATCTCTTTCTCGACCGAGCGGTTAGCGTCGCTCCCTCCCCAACCGTGGATCTTGAAGCCGCCGTATCCGAGTTCCTGGCACTGCTCGGCGAAATCCGCGTAGGCCTCTGGAGAGTCGAGGCCGCCTGCGTCGTCGGCGTGGAACGTCGAGGCGTAGGCCGGCAGCCGCTCGCGGTAGGTCCCCAGCAGTTCGTGAATCGGCGCATCGTAAACCTTTCCAGCGATGTCCCACAGCGCGATGTCGAGCGGACCGATTCCCATACGGTCGTACTTCCGGAGGCCGCGCTTTATTTCGCTCCAGTGGCGCTCACGCCGGAAGGCGTCCCGCCCGATCAGGTAGTTCGCGAACGTCTCGATCTGGTCCGGCGACGTCGACGTCACCAGTACGTACTCCCCGGTGACGCCGCTGTCAGTGTGAACCCTGAGTGCCAGTTGCGAGCTCTCTAGGGTAGACCCAGGCTCGTAAACGAGGTTGAAGCCGTTCCCATCGGTGCCGATGTCCTCAAGGGGGTACTCGAACTCTGTGATCTCGATACGTGTGATTGTCGGACCCATACCGCAGGTGTTCACCCTACTACACATAAAATTCGGTGTTGTCTCCGGGGCACTGTTCAGATTAGGTCGAAAAGTGAGGTGGCCGTAGTTTCTTGGTGCCTATGCCGGAAATCCGCCGCCTCACCGAATGTAGCGACTGGCCAGAGTTGGATTTTGTGGAGCGAGAGGCGACACCCGAGCCTGCGATGAAGCTGGGTATCCAACTGCATTTGGCGGGGTTATGGCTGGCGGATACCGTCCCAGTCCGCGAAAGCTTGGGTGTCAACCGGTGTCACCTACCCAGAAACCCGAGCTACAGCTCACAGAGGGCGAGAACCCGAATGACGTCGCGGTTGATGAGACTGTAATTCGAGTTACTGATCAGCGCTACTGGCTGTTTGCTGCGGTTGGCCCCGACACGAATCGCGTGCTGCACGTGCGACCTTTCCCGACCAGAACGACTGCTGTACCGAGACGTTCCTCACAGAATTCCAAGAGAAACATCTCGTCTTCGCCGCGACCTTTCTGGTCGATGGTCCGCGTGGCCGCAGGCGGTCTGCCACCGCCACTTGCTCCGATCCCAATACGTCACCCACGGGAATCGGAATGCCGTCGAACGTGTCTTCAAAGAATTGAAACACCGAACAAACCCGTTCGCGAACCACTTCAGACACGTTGATCCAAACACTGCAGAAACGTGATTGCACGCGTTTTCCGTCTGCTTCAATCAGCTAATCGAAACAATACCTCCCCGGTAGAGAGGCTCTGATCGGCAGTCCCGGTAGCAACCTCGGCATCCTCGGCGGGACAGCGGTTGGGATGCTGATCCGGTATTCCACCTGGTAGCTTTCCAATCAACTCACTGGCGTCGAAGTTGTCTCCTTGACGATCGCTTCCCGAGTGAACGCCCAGAGCCAGACCGAGAGAGACGAGACCGGGTCGTTCCGGAAGCGTGTCACTCGTGCTTGACGGGTCCGTCGAATTCTCGGTATCCATCTGGAACGTATATTTTACGACACTGTCGACTGCGGGATATTCTAACTGATGCACACGTGATAATCGACCCCTCTGTGTGGGAAATGGTATAATTGGGCAAAAACATCTGAAAACGGCTCTCAAAACGAGAATTGGCTATACGAAAGAACAGTATTGCAATCCGGTATTGTCGAATGTAATTCGAAATCCTTCCAAGTACTAGAAATATATTGATACTTTTTGGGTGATAAGTCGAACAAGAGGGGATATCAAAATGAACGGCGAAAAGTAATCATTCAGGCTAGAACCGTGGGTGATCAGAGGTTCGTCGTACCTACAGGATAGCCGGTGGGTGTCAGTTCTTTTGTGCCGGATCGAGTAGTTCGACTGGATGTCTCGGTTTGTCTGCGAGGAGTGTATCGAGTTGATCAACGCAAGAGATACCGCTAGCGACGACGGGCCGATCAGTCGCATCTGATCGGAACTGTTCAGCGAGCCTTTCACCGACGTCCACACTCAGATCGTAGTATTCGGTCTTGTATCCGAAGCTCCCGGCCATCCCGCAGCACTCCACATCAGAGGTCATTACATCGTAATCCAACAGGTCCAGCACTGTCTCGGTATACGTCGCTAACCCGAGAGTTCGTTGCTGACAGTGGCTGTGATACGCGACTTCGCTTCCGTATCCCGAGGTCAGAGTTTCGGCTTTCGCCCCGTTTTCGAGCAACCCATAGACGTACTCCATCACCTCGTATGAGCCATCTGCGAGGGGCTTATGTTGATCGGGCGGGAGTAGCTTCTGATACTCCCGACGGAACATCGCGACATCGCTCGGTTCGATCACGACCACGTCGTATCCCTCTTCCACGTACGGGAGAAGGGCATCCGTGACCTGTTCAGCTTTCTCAGTCGCTGTCGAAATCATCCCCTGTGAGAGCGGTGCTCGACCCGACCCCAGGACTTCAGGTACTTCGACCGAACAACCGAGAGACTCCAAGACACGGACGGCTGCCTTGCCACGCTCGACGTCCACATAATTCGTATATACGTCGGGATACAACGCGACACGACGCAGTGGTTCTTCAGTCTGTGCCTGTAATCGTCGTTTACTCGCCCATTTGCGAAGCGTCTCACGCTCAAAGGACGGTAGATTGCGACGCGTGTCGATTCCGAGCACGAGTTCCATCGCCCACCGGACGGGAAACGACGTGACCACGGCATTCGATACGGGGGCCGTCGCGCTTCCCAGCTTTGCCATCGCCTCGAAGTTACCGAACAAGCGCTTTCGGAGTGGTACTCCCCCGCCTTCGCCGTCGGGACTGAGTCCTTCGACGAGCAGATCCTCGAACCCTGGATCGTTCCCCCGGTTAATTCGATCCTTCACGACCGTGTTAATCCACGGGATGTCGATTTTTACCGGACAGGCATTCACGCAGCGTGAACAGCCCGTACAGAGGTCGTTGAACTCCCCGGCGGTGTCCAATCCCTCGACTCCCGCTTCCCATCCGGTGGCGATACCACCCGTGTAGGTTTCGCCGCCGAACGCGTGACCACCGACACTCTGAAAGTTCGAACAGGAGTTCGCACATGCTCCGCATCGGATGCAGTACAGTGTCTCCCGGAGGTCGTCATCTCGGCGCATCTGTCGACGGCCGTTATCGATGAGCACGAGATGGAAATCGCGGGATGCCTCGATATTCCCCCCGTTGATAGCACCTCGAGCTTCGAAATCGATCGGGGGTGTGTCGACTGGCGGCGTCAGTATCGAGAGGTACTGCGTGATGTCTTGCCCCGTCGAAGCGCGGGAAAGGAGCTCCGCGAACGGGCGAAGTTCGCTGATACCGGGAATGATCTTTTCGACACCCGCGACCGCCACGTGCGTGTCCGGGATCGACGCACACTTTCGGGCGTTTCCCTCGTTGGTGACCAGTACGATGCTCCCGCTTTCCGCTATCACGAAGTTCGCTCCCGTGATTCCGATGTCGGCCTCGTCGATGCGCTCACCGAGATACTCTCGAGCGAATGCAGTCAAGTTTTCCGCAGAGTCCAGCGCCTCGTCGGTATCGAACTCCCGTTCGAACAGTTCCGTGATATCCTCTCGGGAGCGGTGTAACGACGGTCCAACGATGTGGGACGGTGCCTCATCGGCGACCTGAACGACGAACTCACCGAGGTCGGTTTCCCAGACGTCGACGCCACACGCTTCGAGTGCGTCGTTCAGGTCGATCTCCTCGGTGGTCATCGATTTGGATTTCACGATCGTGTCCGCGTGCTCGTCCGCGACCACGTCAGTGACGTAATCGTTCGCGTCGTCGGCGTCGTCGGCGACGTACACCGATCCACCGTTGTCTCGGACGGCTCGACTCACCTGCTCGATCAGGTCCGGGAGTCGTTCGATCGCGTCTTCCTTGATTTCGCGAGCTTCTGTGCGATACAGCTCGTACGTCTCCGAACCAGTTTCCTCGATTGCCCGATACCGCTCCGCGTTGAAGTGACGCGTGTGCTTGTTTATCTCCTCGCTTTCCGTCTTCAGGAGTCGCTTGATCCGCTCCGCGTCGAGCGGTGACGAATCGTTACTCATCGTCACTGAGGATAATAACGCAGACGTCCCGCGGACCGTGGACGCCCCGAACGAGCGCCCCCATATCGGCCGTCGCACTCGGCCCGGTAGCGAAGACGAACGAACGGTGCTGCGCTTCGAATTCCGCTTCGAGCCACTCGAAGGCCGCAGTGAGATCCGGTTTGAGATCCGTCGCCTTGATCACGACGACGTGTTTCTCCGGATACAGCGAAACGTACTCGTCACCTGCAGTCCGTGACTCGACGGCAACTGTCCCAAGAGTGGCGATACCGAGCCGGGAGCCGGTGACGCCCGTCACCGCGCCCTCGAGCTGGGATGGCGTGGGATCCGTCGCGACTTCCGTTCGGGCTAACGAAACCGAGTCGAAAGGGAGCAATGCTCCCACAGCAGGGGTATCTACGACTTGGGAAAGCGTCGACTCGAAAGACTGTGGTGTGGTTACGACGGAGTCAGCATCGGCTTCTGATAGCGAATGCTGAAACTCGCTCACGATACTCATACTCGATCCGTTAGTCGTTACGTGACATAAAGTTTCATATCGGAGGCACTGGGTGGGTCAGATGACCGATGCGGAAAGCGAATCCGGTAACCGCGTTCTTCGATTCTGAGGCTGGCGCGTTTGAAGTTTTCAGAGGTTTCTCTCAGGGGCGGGTCGCACAGATAGCAGATAACCGTCTTGAGATCGACCGCGGCGCACTGCCAGCAGCGAGGACCTCTCATTCGGATTGCGGACCCGTCAGCTGTCACGTCGTTCCGCTTCCGTCGGCCTGTTGGCTGGAAATCTGATTTCTAAACGGAACAGACCCTTGATGAGTAACGCCATTATCTGAAACAAAGCCTTTCCAGAACGGTTCGCGGTACTCTCGATCACCTGTCATCGATCCGGCTCTATCAGGATGCCTTGGTTTCTGACACATTCGATTGAGATATCGACACAACTATTGTCACAACCGGAGTACGAGGCTCTGCTATGCGAGCACCCGCGAAAGACACCAACCGTTACTTTCACGAGATATCCGAAGGGGAAACGTGGACAGAGACAGACGCCCGGACGATCACCGAAGCCGACATCATCAACTTCTGTGGTGTGTCGGGGGACTTTCACCGGGCGGTCACGAGCAAACCTTACGCCGAAGAGAAGTTCGGCGGGTTGATCGCTCATGGACATCTTGTCGCTGCAGTCGCAGAGTCAATTATCGCTGACCTCAACCCGAAGGCGTTTACATACGGTCACGACCACGTCAGGTTCCCGGCCCCGACGATGGTTGACGACACGCTGACCGTCAGCAGAGAAGTCGTTAACAAAGAAGTTCGCGATGAGGAGTTCGGCCGCGTCGACTACCGGTATGAGGCCGAAAACGACGACGGCGAGACGGTGTGCGTTTTCGATCACCTGACGATGGTCGAGCGGGAACCGCGGAACTGACAATCTTGGTTCGCTCGACGCCGTCGACACGGCGGGCTGACTACAGAGCGCAGTTCTCGATTCGATCTGCCGGGTGTGCGTTACTGTCTTGAGAACCACCTCGTCGACGACCGGTGAAACTATCGCTCGGGTGATGACTGCTATTGCTACTCGTTTCGACGCTCCCATCAGCCACGGTACTTGAACACGCACCGTATGAACGGTAGTCGCCCGAGACGAGGTAGTCGTGTTACGAGTAGGTGAGGTTCACCTGAATCACGTTCGTGCTTTCGAGTATAATCTCGGGGAGCTCTTCCTCGAACTGTTCACCGGTCAACCGATTCTTCGGCATCGTCACACTTATCGCTGCCACTGCTCTATCCGACTCGTCAAGTATCGGTGCTCCGACACACCGCACTCCTTCAACCCGCTGTTCGTCGTCTAACGCGTAGCCGCGCTCACGGATCGTTCCGAGTTCGTCGAACAACTCATCGCGGTCGGTGATGGTATTCTCGGTCACCTGTTCCAGACCGTGTTTGTCGATAATCGCCTCTACCTCTTCGCGGGATCGATTCGCCATTATCGACTTACCGAGAGAGGTCGTATGGAGTGGCACTCGCTTGCCCGCGTGCGTGTCGAGAGTGAACGGCATCCTTCCCGCGGGCCTTTTAGAGGTACACTCCCTGTCCGTGCTCTTCGATCATCAAGTTGACCGTCTCGTTGGTCCTCTCCACGAGATTATCTATCTCGGGGCGTGCCACCTGATATACCCTCATTCGCGAACGCACCTGCTCTCCAAACTCAAGGAATCGGGAGCCGACACGGTAAGTCCCGTTCTCGTTGATGAGGTACTCTTCGCAGGTCAGCGTTTGGAGGTGGTCGTGAATCGTGCTCGTTGGCTTATCCAGACACTCGGCAAGTTTGGACACCCCCGCACCGTTGAGTCGTATAAGCGTATCCACGATTTCCAAGCTGGTCTTCGCCGCTTCGGCCGGTGCTTTCTGGTCGTTCATACTCTCTCCCAGTAAGCACTCGGGTTTAGAATTTACGGCATTACCGGATAGTGGATATATTCCCAAAATATCTTTTCTATACTCGAAATACCGCATATACAATCCTTAATACCGTTTGGAATAATCGTAATATACCACAGAATTTTATATTTTCAATGATAGAGTGATAGTCAGTATTTCTCATACTCTGTTTCGAAGTGGAACAGATCGCCGGTATTGGATACGGTCGATCAACTCTGTGGATGTCTTCGCTGAGTATCGGGACCGGACTCTCGTCTCAGGTTATGAAAAAGAAATCATCCGGTGATAGCGGATGAAGATGATATAGAATTCACTGGCGTCCTTGGATAATAACTAGTGTACGCACGTTATCTTCAGTCCATAGGCCGGCATTTTGGGAACGATCCTCGATTAATCTATTCCGATTAGAGTCAAACAGCTTTGTTGAAATCCGCTTGCTGTCTTGCGGTTTGTTGAGAAGCCAGTTTTCACCGGAACCGTGTTATCTGGTTGGAAGAGTTCCTCTCCTCAATATCAACGCTGAAGGATTTCAACAGAGCTAGTCAGACACATTTCCGGATTGCTGCGTGGATCTGTTCGCCTGCTATCCGGCAGAGCCGGATAGCCTCTGTGTTTGCCGAGGCCCGATTCAGTTGTCGAATTCTGTCCAACCGCGTTGCTATCTACAGCGGTCAAAGGTAGTCTGAGGTACTGTTCAAATAAGGTGGAAAAGTGAGGCGGTCGTAGATTGTTGGTGCCTATGCTAAAACCGGACCGCCTCAGCGGTGGTAGCGACTTTCCAGAATTAGGTTTTGTGGAGCGAGAGGCGACACCCGAGTCGGCGATGAAGTTGGGTATCCAACTGCATTTGGCGGGATTGTCGCTATCGGATACCGTCTCTGTCCTCGCAAGCCTGGGTGTCGGCCGATGTCGCTCCACTGTTCACAACTGGGTGCAGAAGGCCAACCTACAGCCCACAGAGGGACAGAACCTGCATTACGCCGCGGTTGACGAGACGGTAATTCGCGTGAATGACCACCGTTACTGGCTGTTTGCGACGGTTGACCCCCGATACGACTTGCCTGCTGCACGTGCGATTGTTCCCGACCAGCACCCAAGCGCTGACCGAGATATTCCTCACAGAACTCCGCGAGGAACATCTCGTTAACGACGCGTCTTTCTGGTCGATGGGGCACCCTGGCTGCAGGCGGCTGCCATCGCCATTCGCTCCGATTCCAACACCTCACCCACGGGAATCTGAATGCTGTCGAGCGTGTATTCAAGGGACTGAAACGCGGACCTGAAGCCTTCGCCAATCACTTCAGACACGCCCGTCCCGAAACCAGAGAGACGTGGCTACAAGCATTCGCTGTCTACTTCAATCCGCCAATCTGGTCAATGACCTAATAGGAAGCAACATGAATATTAAGCATCAACCTGATCTGGATGAAGCTATGTCGTTTCCGAACGCATCGAACACCGAGGAGTACGGTGGCCTCGACACCGTCGTCATAGAAAACGAGTCGCTCCGCGTCGTCGTCTCGCCCGAGAAAGGGGCAGACGTACTCGAGATACGAGACAAGAAATCTGACGTGAACGTCCTGTTCGAGGCACCGCACAACTGGCAGCCCGTCGACGGGAGTTACCGACCGTCTCGCGACACCGGGACTGCCTGGATGGACTACTATCCCGGTGGCTGGCAGGACTGCCTTCCGTTTGGAGGGAACGACCCCGCCGCGGCGGGCGCTGAATATGGGATTCATAGGGAGTCGTCACTCCTTCCGTGGGACTACGACGTCTTGGAGGAATCCGACGACGCTGTCGCCGTTCGGTTCTCGACGGAACTCGTCCGGTATCCGTTCGCCGTCGATCGTACACTCCGCCTCGACCGTGGCAGTTCGACCCTGTCCGTGACGGAGTCCGTCGAGAATCTCGGGACAGTCGAGTTACCGTACGCGTGGCTCCAGCACGTAGCGTACGGACGTCCACTCCTCGCCGATGGGACTCGAATCGACCTCGACGGCGTGACGGTGACCGTTGACGAGGCGCCACAAGGGGAGTCACCGCTCGCCGAGGGGGAGAGCTTCGAGTGGCCGACGAACGAGGATGGCCACGATATGAGCCGTATCGAGAACGTCGATGCCGGAATACACGATCTCGCCTATCTACACGACCTCGAGAGCGGATGGTACGCAGTCACCAATCCCGACCTCGACCTCGGGGTCGCTGTCTCCTTCGACGAGACGCTGTTCGAGTCAGTGTGGTCCTGGCGAGCTCTCGGTGGCTTCGAGTCGTCGCCGTTCTTCGGTCGCGAACGGGTTGTCGGCTTGGAACTGTCGACCGGATGGCCGGCGACGAACCCGGTGGAAGCGCAGGGCGAGGACGGAACGGAAACGCTGAACCACCTTGAGGCGGGCGAGACTATCGAAACAGAACTGGCTGTCACGACGTATCGTGGTCGTGGGTGCGTCGAGTCGTACGAACAGGTCGCCGGCGAGTGAGAGGGAGAACCTTCCGCTCAGATGGCGTCAGCCTCTTCGATGCCTTCGGGGAGTTCACCGTTGACCATCATATGAACGATGTCGTTGCGGTTGACGTCATCCGTGTCGACGGATCCGACGAGCGACCCGTTGTCGAGTACAGTGATCCGATCGGTGAGACTGAATATCTCGTCCATATTGTGGCTTATGACGATGACAGACAGTCCCTCGTCCTGCAGTGACTTGATGAGATCTTGAACTCGCTCGGCCGAATCGGTCGACAACGCCGACGTCGGTTCGTCCATCACGACGATGTCCGGGTCGGACACGAGCGCTCGCGCGATGGCGATAGCCTGCCGCTCCCCGCCCGACCGCTGGTGAAGGTTTGCCAGATACAGTGCGTTTAGTCTGTGTTACGAGGGATCTGTAAAACACGAGAGACGAGAGAGCACACTACTTGGGGGACTGACTCAGAGGTCAGTTAATTCACCGGAGAGAGTCGTTCTCTACATCGTCTAAACCAGAGTACGGTACAGTATAATAAATGAATGAGACGGGCCTCAGTCCCAAACAAATTCCTTTTGAACACAACACCCGGTTGTGATTAAATCGACGTCACGCGAGTGAAGTCGTCGTCGAGCGCTTGGGCGTCCTCGGGCAGCAGTGCCACAACGAGGTAGTCCGCGTAATCGGCGAAGTACTCGACGAGTCTGGCGATCCGATCGGAATCGATCGCTTCTAGCGAGTCCAACAGCATAAACGGCACCGTCTCGTGGAGGTCGTGGACGAGATAGCCCGCCAGCGCGAAGATCAGTCCCGTTACCTCACGTTCGCTTTCCGAAAGGTGGGCGATCGTGTCCTCGTAGGCCGCACCGTTTTCGGTCGTCCGCACGATATGGAGCTCGAAGCGCGTCTGCCCCTCGCTCGCGCCAGCGTCTTCGATCCGCTCGATCCAGATCCGTTCGATGTTCTCATAGCCCAGGAGGTCCAGAATCGACTCCATATGCTCGTTGAAGGAGTCGACGGCTTCCGCTTCGATCTGATCGATCTTCGTCCGCTGGTCGGTGAGTTCGTCCACCAGTTCCGCGCGCTTCTCCCGGAGGTCTTCGGCGCGTTCGACGTCGTCTTCGATCGACTCGATCTCCTCTGTCACCTCGTCGAGATCGGATTCGAGACTGTCGATCTCGAACTCCAGTTGGTTCGCCTCCTTGTGCAGCGAGAGGATCTCCTCGAAGTCCGCTGATTCGAGGCTATCAACCTCGGATTCGAGGTCTTCGACCTCGTCGGTCAGCGATTCCCGATTCGCTTTCAGCGCGTCGATCTGCTCGTCGCGGCGGTCCAGTTCCGATTCGATGTCCTCGAATTTCTGCTTGATTTCCGAGCGCTTGCGCTGTTTCTTCGTCGCTTCGCGCTGTTGTTCCTTCCGGTCTTCGAGGCGGCTCTTGACGTCGTTCAGGTCCTCGACTTTCTCCGTGCGGAGGGATTTCAGTCGCTCGATCGTCGACTCGATCTGTTCGCGCTCGACCGACGAACCACAGGTCCAACACACCACCGTTTCGGAGTCGGAGGCGACGAGTTGGTCGGTCACCGAGCTTTCACCGCTCTCGGCGGCCGCACCGCCGTCCTCTAGAAGGTCGTAGTCCTCGGCTTCCAGCCGTTCCTCGTTGTACTGGATGAGGCTGCGAAGTTCGTTGATTTCGGAGTTCAGGTCCTGTCGTTCGCCGCGGAGACGCTCGATCTCCGATTCGAGGTCGCGGTGGTCGCCCATCGGCGTCTCGGGCAACTCCTCAAGGTCGTCTTCGAGTTCGTTCTGCTCGCGTTTCAGGGAGGAGATACTCTCTTCTTGGCGCTCGATCTTCCGGCGGACGGATTCCAGCTCCGAGCGGGTCGAGCGGAGTTCCTGGAGTTTCTCTTCAAGTTCGGCCTGTTCCTTGCGGCCTTCTTCGACATCGCGGCTGCTGTCGTCAATGTCGTCTTCGAGGTCGGCGAGTTCCTCGCGCTTGTTCTCGATCTTCTCCCGGAGTTGCGTCCGGCGCTGTTCGAGTTCCGGGAGTTCCCGTTTCTTCGATTCGATGCGGGCGAGTTCGTCGTTGATACCGTCTTTCTCTTCCTCGAGACGGCGGATTTCGGAGCGAATGGCGTCGACGTCGACGGGGCGCATAATGACGTCGCGGAGTTGTTCGCCGCGGGCGGCGGCCTGTCTAGCGTCGTTGGTTTCCAGCAGGAACGCGAAGAGGTCGGCCACCTCGGGGTCCTCGAGGTAGGCGTCGCCCTCGAAGGAGACGCCGTCACCGGCGCGGGTGAGCGTGCGCTCGTAGGTGGCGCCATCGAGGGTCAACTTGACGCGGCCGTCCTCGGCGTCGCCTTTCAGGGAGACACGCTCGCTTCCCATCGCGGCCATAATGGAATGGAGGAAGGAGGTTCGGTTTGTCGCGTTTTTTCCCGTGAGGACGGTCACGCCGGGCGGAATATCCACTTCGGTGTGATCGATGCCGCCAATGTTCTCGACATCGAAATGAGCGCCGTCAGTCAGTTGTTCGGGAGTTGCCATTGTCCCGTAATCAAGTCACAACTACAAAAATAGTTCGGATCAAATTCGGAAATCCAAATTAGATCGGAATATAGAGCTATTTTTAAATTTTCGCGAAGATCAGCTAAAGAGTGTCAAGGTTAATGTGCAGTAAAGTTACGGTAAGCTTCGAGATGTGCCTAAATCGCGATACGACGAGAGGCAGGATGTAGAGTTACAGTAATTTTACTGTTAATCAGAGCGCTAAGGTTGACACCCCCGATGAAACCGTGATTCGAATTAATGACGAGCGATTCTGGCAGTACGCTGCGGCTGATCCTGACACGAACGATGTCCTCCATCCACGTTTGTTTTCGACAACAACGACCGCAGTAACCGAGATATTCCTGCGCGAACTTCGCCAGAAATACGATGTCGAATCTGCCGTGTTTCTAGTCGATGGCGCTCAACACCTGCAAACTGCGCTGACTAGAGCTGGACTTCGATTTCAAACTGAACAGACTGGAAATCGGAACGCCATCCAACGCATTTTTCCGCGAATTCAAACGAAGAATCTCTTCGTTCTCAAACTGTTTCAGCCACGTTGAATCGCAAACCGCCGAAAATTGGCTCCAAGCATTTGCTGCCTGGCTCAATACTCCTGACTAAACACTACCGTCTGTGAACTCGGCACGTCGATCTTTATCTTCATAGGGAGCAGGTGCAACGGTAGCTGAGACCTCTTTTTGGGTGTGGCGCTCGATCATCGGGTTGCTTGGATTATCTCCTTCCCCCCAGAGAACTGTGACTTCAGTACCTGGATCGCTATATTCAACATCGATAGTCGTCAGTGATAGCATCTGCTGGAAAGGATACATATATCCTGGAGTCGTTGAGACGCCAATTAATTTGCCGTCCTTGCGAACTTCATCTGCGCGGACGCCAACACGCTGTTTGGTCGGGAATTCTTGGAATTTGTAGGTATCGCCCTGTCGGAAGAATGACCCGTAGATATCAGCGACATCCTCCCGATCCCACTCTAGAGTCACTAACTTACGGACAGGATTTTCAATTTCTCTTTCGAGAGCATCTCGGCCGGGATAGTCTCCGTCAAGATCGGCGTAGTGTCCCCATCCGAACTCAACGGGACTGCGATACCAGTCCGTAATATCATCGCTCTGGAAACTGCCGTCGGTAGAGAATGCCGAAGGAACTGAATCAGTATACAACGCTGGGATGTAATCGAGATTTCCTTGTGGAAGGCCAGATTCGATACGGGTGGTATACCAAGTCCGAGTTCCGACTTCTCGGAGACCGT
Source organism: Halobellus limi (assembly GCF_004799685.1). Taxonomy (NCBI): domain Archaea; kingdom Methanobacteriati; phylum Methanobacteriota; class Halobacteria; order Halobacteriales; family Haloferacaceae; genus Halobellus; species Halobellus limi. Next base: position 90,786 of record NZ_CP031313.1, on the reverse strand, counting down.
ATTCTTTGCCTGCATCAACGATGGAAGCTCGAACTTCATCTGCAGCGTCACCGGGAATTAATAGCTCAAATCCGGGGACACCTGCGAGGCTATGCCGGATTGCGATGACATCGTGATCAGCAATCTCAATATGTGACAGATTCATAAATGGGATATCTAGAACATCTTCGGTAGCAATAGATGCCATCACGTCAGGGGCGTTAGGGCCGATAACCTCGTAGACGTGATCTTTGACCACCTCAGTGGAGACATCGTAGTCGCCTACATCAGCACAGTGAATGAGATACGGAGCTGGAAATCCTTGGATGGCAAGATGCTCTTCATCAATATATTCGACAACTCCCTCAGAAATGATCTTCCCATTATGATTGCACTGGACAGCGTGTTTGCACTCTCCGACATCGAACCCATCGAAATTGTTAATGGAAGTATCATCAAACAATTTAATTGCGTCAGAACCTTTTACGTGGAGATTGAGCATATATGTCATATCACCTAGCGCAACTGTTTCACGCCAGGACCGTTGCTCTTCAATCCAGTTCGTGTACTCGCGGGTAAGTTCTTGCCCCCACGTAACCTCTTTGCCACCCCATAGCGGTTCTTCACCTTCCCGAAGGACTTCTTCCGGATCGATATCGGACTCGTCTACCTCAATGAAATTGGCTGTCATAGTTTGCCGTAGTAACTAAGCCCGAGAGGAAGAATTTAAAATTTTCTATTTTTTAATTATGTTTATAGAGAGATATTAATTGACATCTGGATCTCAATATATGACCTCTAGTCGTATTCTATGGAGTGGAACAGAAAGGGTGTCAACCGTAGCGTACAGTAAATTTACAGTAATCTGCTCTATTGAATCCGGAGACGGGGGCAGGCTAGCGTCGCGCTGAATGTGAAAGCGAAGCGGAAAGAGTAAATGTGCCTAACACACTTTCCGCTTCGTTAACAAGTGGCGTCGCTCGCCCAAAAGCGCTGTGCCGCCAGGGCACTGTTCAGATAAGGATGAAGGGTGAGGCGGTGCGATTTGCTAGTGATCTATGCCAGAAATCGACCGCCTCAAACAAAGTAGCAGGTGCTTCGAATTAGAGTTTGTGGAGCGGGAGGGGGACACCGAAGTGGGCGATGAAGCTGGGTATTCGACTCCATTTAGCGGGACTGTCGCTGTCGAATACCGTCGCAGAACTCGCACGGTTCGGTGTCGATCGATGTCGCTCCACCGGTCACAATTGGGTGCGGAAGGCCGGCCTACAGCCCATTGAAGGCAAAAGCCCGGATCTCGTTGCGGTTGACGAAACCGTGATCCAGATCGATGACCAACGGTCCTGGCTGTACGCTGCGGTCGATCCCGACAGGAACGAATTTCTCCACGTCAAGCTTGGAACAGCACAAAATCTTGGCCTTTCCGAGATTTTCCTCGGTGAGTTACGCGAGAAACACGATGTCGAAGACGCTGTGATTCTCGTCGATGGCGCTCAGTGACTCCAAGAAGCCTGCCACCGCCACGGGTTCCGATTCCAACACGTCTCCCACGGGAATCGGAATGCCGTCGAGCGCGTCTTCAAAGAACTCAAACGCCGAACTGAGGCGTTTGCAAATCACATCAGGCACGCTGATCCGGACACAGCGGAAACGTGGTTCCAAGCATTCGCCGTCTGCTTCAATCAGCTAATCTGAACAATGTCCCCCCCTTGGGAGCGTAACTATTATTTAAAATGAATCATAACTACTTGTTATGCAGTCAACCTACGAGTGGCTGGAGCCTTACAATGAGTTACATCAAACAGACTGGGACTCCTATTCCCACCTGCAGGAATCCTTTGATTGGGAAATCCCAGAAGTCTTCAACGCCGCCCATTACCTATGTGATCGGTGGGGAGACGATGATGAGCGGATCGCAGTCTTGTATGAAGATCATACATCGGGAAGAGAAGGAGAACTAACGTATCTAGAGCTCAAACAGATCACGAACCAGCTCGCTAATTACCTTGAAGACCAGGGCGTAAAGCCTGGCGATCGAATAGCAATAAACACACCCCAGAAAATAGAGACGCTTATTTCTCACCTTGCGATCTGGAAAATAGGAGCTATTTCAGTACCACTAAGTGTACTCTATGGTCCAGAAGCGCTAGACTACAGATTGTCCGATAGTTCCGCGTCAGTATGTATCGTCGACGAGTCCAATATCGACAATCATCGAGACATTGTTCGAGAAAATCATACCATTGAACAGACACTGGTCGTTGGGGATGCCGATCTAAACAGTACTGAATCGAATTTCTGGAGTGCCATCGATGGGTACTCGGACGAATACGAACTGGTCAAAACTGATGTTATGGATACGATGACGATATTGTATAGCAGTGGGACGACAGGTCCCCCGAAAGGAATCGTCCAACCACATCGTTGTGTCATCGGCCATCTTCCTTCCGTTATTACGTCATATTACGACTGCACGATCAACTCGGATGACGTTATCTGGACGCCCTCGGAATGGGCTTGGGGGGCATCTATCTCTGCGATGTTCGCCGCGCTGTTTTTTGGGCAGTCGATTGTTGCTTATGAAAACGGAAAAGGGTTCGACGCTAACGAGGCATTTTCCGTCATTGAGCAGTACGATGTCACGATATCCTATTTCGTCCCAAGCGCCTTGCGAATGATGATGCAAATTGAATCACCTCGGGAACAATACGACATAAGTTCAGTCAGAGTGATCCCAAGCGGTGGCGAATCGCTTGGTGCGTCCGTGCGGACCTGGGCCGATAGCATATTCGATGCTCGAATTTATGAACTGTATGGCCTCTCGGAAACATTCAATTTCATAATTGGCGATGTTCCGTTAATAGAACCAACACCAGGCTGGATGGGGTTTTCACTTCCCGGTCACGAGATTGCGCTGCTTGATCCAGATACACACGAAGTTCTAGAGGGCGAGGCAGAAGGCGAAATTGCCCTTGCTGATGACGATCCAACGCTATTCACAGAGTACCTAAATAAACCAGAAAAGACTGATAACGCGTTCAGTAACGGTTGGTTCCTAACTGGCGACATCGGACGGCGAAACGCGGAGGGTCGATATCAGTTCCTCGGACGAAAGGACGACCTGATCATTAGTGCCGGCTATCGTATCGGTCCTGAAGAAATTGAAGATACCCTCCTCAAATATGATGTAGTAGCTGATGCAGGGGTTATCGGCGTTCCTGACGAAGAACGTGGAGAAATACCGAAAGCGTTTGTAGTCTTAAAAGAATGTGCCGATCCTGGCACTAGCCTCAAATCAGACATCAAATCATATGTCAAGGAAACACTTGCTGCATACGAATATCCTCGCGAAATTGAGTTCATAGATAAGCTGCCCCGGACCACATCAGACAAGGTTCGTAGAAGGACGCTAAGTGAGTGGGAGGAGGACAATGACCGGTCGTGAACTTTAGGAAGAAGTATTTTCAGATCTCTCCAAACTAAACACGGCCTTTTTGTCAAGTAGAGGATGTAAGAATAACGCAGGACCTGCGGTCTAATTTTTGTTGACTACGCGGCTTTCTTAAAAGGACACTTGGGATTGTACTTCAGGCACTATTCAGATTAGCTGATTGAAACAGACGGCGAATGCTTGGAGCCACGTTTCTGCTGTGTTCGGTCGAGCGTGTCTGAAGTGGTTGGCGAAGGCTTCAGTTCGGCGTCTGAGCTCTTTGAAGACGCGTTCAACGGCATTCCGATTCCCGTGGGAGAGATGTTGGAATCGGAGCGAGTGGCATAGTAGGCCGCCTGAAGCCAGGGTGCGCCATCGACCAAAAAGATCGCGCCGTCGACGAGATGTTTCTCGCGGAGTACTGTGAGGACCATCTCGGTCAGCGCCTGGGTTCTGGTCGGGAACAGGCGCACGTGTAGCAGGCGATCCGTGTCGGGATCAACCGCAGCAAACAGCCAGTACTGTTGTTCATTCACGCGAATTACGGTCTCATCACCCACGACGTAATTCGGATCGTAACCCTCTGTGGGCTGTAGATCAGCCTTGCGAATCCAGTTGTGAACGGTAGAGCGACACCGTTCGACACCCAAGCCAGCGAGGACTGAGACGGTATCCGCCAGCGATAATCCCGCCAAATGCAGTTGGATACCCAGCCTCATCGCCTGCTCGGGTGTCGCCTCGCGTTTTACAAACGCTAATTCCGGAAAGTCGCTACATCCGATGAGGCGGTTGGGTTCTTGCATAGACACCAACGAACTACGACCGCCTCACTTTTCGATCTTATCTGAACAGTGCCCTTCACCCAAACCAGTTAATCTGGGAACTGCTCTCTCTTGGGTAGATTAGGGTCACAAATATGTAATGGATATGATTGATATCTACAAGTTCTGAGTATGTGTACCAAAATTTGGATCTAATCCAAATTCTAGGGTATAAGATATAATAATTACAGTATAAAACAGAAATAACGGTTTTTCATCTATAGAGTTGATTCAGTTCCAGGATTACAATAGTAGTATTGTAAGATTATGTCCGAATTGGTAGTTTAGATTATCCATTTGAGCGGAGCGTCACAAAGTTGATCTCACTTGCAATCTTTTAGGACAAGCATTTGTCTGAGGCGTTCGAGACGCTGTTGTTACAGCTGCGAGACCTCGAAAAACTTCCGTAGAAGGTTGTTGCAGTTGGAAGGTCTTCAGATCAAAAGTAGAAGTACTCAATTTAACCAACAACAATTAAGATGACGAGCAATCCACTAGGCTGCCTGAAGAAAATCTACAAACACGATGCGGCCTACTGGTCATAAAATAGATTTGACGAAACTATTATCCAGAAATCTGAAGATGGAATCCGTGGGATCGGTCACTCCTACCTTACCTTGAAGACGATACTATCTGGATCCAGTCATCGTCTACAGATTCCCTGCTTACCCTTCACTTTGGGAGAAGACGAAGTTGACAAGGGAACTACGCTGGCGGTTAGATCAGTCTCAATATGCTCGGAAAGCGTATCGGCGTGGCTTTTAGTATGAGGATGCTGAGAAGTCTGGTCCGGGCTAGATGCTATAGTTTATCATCAGAGATACTATCGACAAACTGCTCTCGATCAACAATATACCTCTTGTGCGTACCTTGGCCAATTCGTTCGACCTCATCTTTGGCATCTACGTCGATCGTGAGTTGTCGTCCCTCAACATCGGTTATTTCGACATCGATTGTAATGGTGGTCCCAGAGGGCGTCGGTGCTTCGTGACTCAGGTCAAAGTGTGTTCCAACTGTCTGCTCTTCAGGCCAGTCTAGATAAGGTTCCAGCATTTCGATGCATGCCCACTCAACTAGTGCCACATAATAACCTGATGCAAGAACATCCGGCATCTCCTGAAAGTAATCAGATTCTGGGAAGATCTCGGGAATCATTTTCGACTCTGGTACTGTGTATGTGAAAGTGTGTTCTATTCCGGGCTTGATGTCGTTAGTCATAATTTCTTCAGCTAAATATACAAGAGCCAAGACGTAAATATTTGGGTGGGATTGGCGGTCGTGTTTAGTTACGGATGAAGAGTGAGGCGGTGTGATTTCTTGGTGGTCTATGCCAGAAATCAGCCGCCTCAGTGGATGCACGGACTGGATTGATTTGGATTTTGTGGAGCGACAGCGGACACCCGAGCGTGCGATGAAACTCGGTATTCAACTGCAGTTAGGGCTGTCGCTGTCGAATACCGTCTCTATCCTCGAAGAGGTGGGTGTCGATCGATCTCGTAAAGCCATCCACGATTGGGTCCAGAAGGCCGATTTACAGCCCACAGAGGGTCGAAGCCCGAATTATGTTGCCGTAGACGGAACTGTGATTCGAATCAACGATCAGCAATTCCGGCTGTACGCTGCCGCCGATCCCGACACAAACAATTTGCTGCATCTCCGATTATTTTCGACGACAACGACCGCAGTAACCAAAATGTTTCTACGAGAACTTCGTCAGAAACAGGATGTCGAATCTGCTGTATTTTTCGTCGATGGCGCTCAACACCTCCAAACTGCGCTGACCAGAACTTCGCTCCGATTTCAAACTGAACGGACTGGAAATCGGAATTGCCATCGAGCAAATCTTCCGAGAACTCAAACACCTCACTTTTTCGATCTCACGCTGTTTCAGCCACGTACAGACTGAAATAGCTGAAAGGTGGCTCCAAGCATTCGCTATCTGGTTCAATGCTCCAAACTAAACACTGCCCCATAGGAAGTACCGAGTTTTTTTACCTAGTGAGAGGAATATTATGTATGGACGATCGTGACCTCAAAATTCTGTTATCGATCGAACGGCTAGGAACAAAAAACATCGAAAAGATCTCGGAAGACACCCAAATCCCATCGTCCACAATTCATTATCGACTAAACCGGATGGAAGAAAATGGTGTAATTAACGATGATACATTTTCCGTTGAACTCGACAAGCTGGGGTTATCAATAACTGTCATTACGGATGTTATGGCCGATTTTTCTGAGGGATATCAGGAGACTATCGGAGAAAAATTATCTAACATTGAGGGAGTAAACCAGGTATATTTTATAATGGGTGAGATAGATTTCGTGGTGATTTCGCATCTTCCTAATAGGGATTCGATTGAACAGCTTGTGAATGATTTCCAGGATATAGAGGGAATTAATCGAACAAATTCAAAATTTGTAGTTACACGGTACAAGATTGGAGGGAACCCAGTAGGGGATTATACCTTCAACACCTTAATGGAAAAGGGAGAATTCGAATCAAATAATTAGTAGCAGACAACTATTCATTATATAAGATATTATTTAGATAATCACCCGATCAATGCTCACCAATTATTATCGACGAAATGAAACTGACGTTGAAAATCCTGGAGGTCTATGTCGAGGGTGTCAAAGGTAGATGATGGCATTGTGGAAGGCTGCGAAAGCTTTGGCCCAGCGGTCGACTGATTGCCAGGAGCTATAGTGGGCGGAACCGATTGTAGAAAAGCCAGGTTCGGTATTTCAGCAGGCTGAACCACGCTTCGACGCGAGACCGTTCCCTCCCACGTTTCTCTATATACTCACAGAGACAGAGCCCATCAAGCGGCCAATGGGACCACGGGCTGCGATTCACGAGTACAACAAGATCGCCACGACAGCGCTTCAGCACTTGCTTGATGAAAAGCAACGCATCGAGGTCAAATCGACTGGGCGAGATTTCGATGTGGATGATCTCAAACGTCCCACATCGAGTGCTACCCAGACATAGACCTCGGTCTCTTCGACGTGCAGCTTCGTTTCAGCGATTGGAACCGTCGAGTGGTGACCGGGATCCGGATCGAACAAGTGCGCCAGTTTGTGATACCACTGGCGCACGGCCTCATACGACCGTCCGATCACCCTCTCGACGCGCCGATACGACAAGCCGGCGTGATACAAGAATGCTGCTTCAACGCGCTGCTCTGTCGGCGTATCGGCACTGTTCAGATAAGACCGAAAAGTGAGGCGGCCATAGTTTCTTGGTGCCTATGCCAGAAACACGCCGCCTCACAGAATGTAGCGACTTTCCGGAGGTAGAGTTTGTGGAGCGAGAGGCGACACCCGAGTCGGCGATGAAGGTGGGTATCCAACTACATTTGGCCGGCCTCTCGCTATTGGATACCGTCTCTGTCCTCGATGGGTTGGGTGTCGAGCGCTGTCAATCCACCGCACACAACTGGTTGCAGAAGGCCGATCTACAGCCATCTGAGGGTTGTAATCCGAATTACGTCGTGGGTGATGAAACCGTACTTCACATAAATGATCAGCGCTACTGGCTGTTTGCCACGGTCGATCCCGACACGAACCGACTGCTACACGTGCGTCTGTTCCCGACCAGCACCCAAGCGCTGGCCGAGATATCCCTCACGGAACTCCGTGAGAAACATCTCGTTAACGACGCGTCTTTCTGGTCGATGGTGCACCCTGGCTGCAGGCGACCTGCCATCGCCACTCGCTCCGATTCCAACACCTTACCCACGAGAATTGCAACGCCGTCGGACGTGTATTCAAAGAGCTGAAACGCCGAACCGAAGCCTTCGCGAACCACTTCAGAAACGTTGATCCCAACACAGCAGAAACGTGGTTTCAAGCATTCGCCGTCTGCTTCAATCAGCTAATCTGAACAATGCCCCGAGGAGTTCGTTGAGTAAACCGGTTCAGCGCTGCTGGTCTGCGGCCATCAGGAACCAGCCGTTCCCGTAGGATGTGACTCCAAGCGGGGCGTCCGGACCGCCCGGCGGCACCGCGACGCGGCGAACCTTCCCGTCCTTGTCGACGACGTTTTTGCAAACTTCGAAGGCCCGCTCTGCGGCCTCGGCGTACTCATCGTCAAGGAGGCCTACCTTGCTCCCGCGGGCGAAGGCGTAGGAGTACTGGAGTGTCGCTGAAGTCTCGAGGGACGACTCGCGGTAGTCGAGAATGTGGTGCCAGTAGCCGTTGCCCTCCTGACGTTCGAGGAGCGCCTCGGCCAAACCGTGGAAGACCCCCGCGACCGTTTCGTAGCCATCGTGGTCGTCGGGCATCAGCAGTAAGGTGTCGAGGATTCCGGCGAGCGCCCACCCGTTGCCACGGGCCCAGAGAGAACTCTCGGGATACGTATTAGGCGTCTCGCGCCATTCATGGCGGAACAGGCCCGTGTGCGGGTCCTGGAGGTGGCGGACCTGAGACTCGATATGGGTAACCGCCTCGTCGTAGGCCTCCTCGTCACCGGTTAGGTCCGCGTACCTAGCGAAGAAAGGGCAGATCATATACACTGAATCGACCCACAGTCCGACCGGGCCCGTGGAGTAGGCGATACCGCCATCCTCGGTTCGCTGGGCGTCGTCGCGGAGGTACTCGTACTGACGCCGGGCGGCCTCAAGGTAGCGATCTTCACCGGTCCGGTCGTAGAACTCGAGGACGCCGTGGCCCAGCGTTGCGGGTTCACACTGGGCGCGATACGGATCCTCTCCATACATCCAAGGTTTAGGATCGTCATAGTTGAACTTCCCCTCGTCCGTCTGTGTCTCGATCGCTCGGTTAACGATACGTCGTGCTTCCTGAATATACTCCTCTCGTTCGGTCGAGAGCAGTCCGTTGAGAGCGACGCCTTTCCTCCAGTCCTCGTTCTCCATATCTCGATCTACCAAGTGGTCGGCGACTCGCGTCACGAGCGTGGACAGATTAGTGGCCATAGATATGTACCAGCCGTATCGATTCTCATCAGAAATAAAAATATTACTGAATGTGTTTGACAGTATCGGGGGTGGACGGAGAAGTCTCCTTATCAGCAGCTCTTAATATTCCAGATATGCTTGAGCGCACCTTCCACGAGGAACTTAACGCCGGAAAATGCCAGGGGGAGATGGACGACGATACGAAACTGTCCTTTCGCTGGGCGGGGAAAGTCGCGTCTTCTCTAGGTCACAGTCATCAGTCTCATCGTATGCTAGATAGCTCCGTCGAGTATTCTCCCTGTAACCGCCTCCAAAATGCAGTCGGGTATACCGGCGCCAGCGCGCTCGTCAGCGCCTACTTGCTGAAGATGGTGGTGTTTTCGATGCCAGCGGGATTGCTCCTCGGCACGGGCAGCAGGCTACGACGCCTACTGGGTTCCCGTCGCAGACCGGTTTCTCGAGGATATGCTGACGGTCCTGGTCTGGACCACGTAAATGAACGTTGTGGGGTGCGGCGTTTCCTTCCAGTCGGCAGGCAACCGGTATCGGCTTCCTCGCCACGGCCATCCCCGGCAGATTCCCTCCGTACACGTCGTCGAATCACTGCTCGAGTCCGCGCTCGGCTGGGAGGCAAGCTTCGTGGCCTACGGCGTCTCGCGGTAGCGACGAGCGCCGGGTTCTGGCTGTACACACGGGACCTCGAGATACGAGCCAGTGCGGACGCATCCTAGATCGCGAGTTGACGCGGGTGCACCGCAACCCGCTGGTCTAGGGCGTCGCCGGGATGGCATTTGTCGCCTTCTTTCTGACCCGCTTTTTCAACAACTGGTTGCCGACGTACCTCGTCGACACCCAGGGTTCAACCTCGCGTAAGGGGGCTGTTCGCAGCGGTCTTTCCAGCCATCGGCGCCGTGGCCCGCATAGTCAGCGGTAGTTTCTCCGACCGCCTCCTCAGCGGGCGCTACAATCCGAATGTTCTCGGTTTCTTACTCGTCACCACTCCCATCATCTCTTTGTTGCCGGGCATCGACCCCATCACGGTTTTGCTCGCAACTCTCGTCGTGGTCGGGTTCATCACGCAGATGAGGCTGGTCCTGCTGTTCCCGTACGTCCGCGAACTCGTCGACAGGCGCGTCACCGCGACAGCGTTCTCCGTGCTCAATCTCGTCGGGTTCGCAGGCACGTTTTCGACGCCGCTCCTCACGGGCGTCCGCATCGAAAAGGACAGGCGTGTACTGGACCGAATTGCCTATGCGGCCGGACTGGGCGTCGTCCTCGCTTAGTCGTCCCTAACCAGCCGCGAAGAAGATCGCGTCCTGGTCACGGCGGGAAGGCGGCGTACGGAAAACGGAGAGGTGAGCGGTACTCGCGAACCCTCAGCGCTTCCCCTGATGGCGGCTACTCGGTCACCCTCCCCTCCCTGCCGGCGAGCATCTCGATGACTTGGACGATGCCAGAGTAGTCATCTCGCCCCATCCCGTTTTGAACCATCGACTTGTAGAGTTCGTTCGCCACCGTGGCCTGGGGCATCGGAGCGCCGTAGGCATCGCCCGCATCCGTCGCGATGCGGAGGTCCTTGTACAGGTACTCCGCGAAGAATCCCGGGTCGAACTCGCCGCGAATCATCGACGGCGCACGGTTGTCAAGGGTCCAGCAACCGGCGGCGCCGCTGCTGATGGCCTTGACGACCGCCTCGACGTCGGCGCCCGCTTCGTTCGCGAACACGAGCGCTTCGCCGACTGCGACGGTCTGGGCGGCGGCGACTATCTGGTTACACGCCTTCGTCGTCTGACCGGTGCCGTTCGGACCGCAATGCGTGATGGTCGAGCCGAGAACCTCGAGGACGTCCATCTGTTCGTTGAGTACCTCCTCATCGCCACCGACCATAATCGATAAGGTTCCCTCGGTGGCTCCACCTTCACCGCCCGACAACGGCGCGTCGAGGGTCGAAACGCCGCGGTCATCGAGGCGATCAGCGAGTGATTCAGCCGTGGTGGGTGAGATGGTCGAGTGGTCGATAAGCGTCACACCGGCCTCAAGGCCGTCTATCAGCGGATCTGACTCGCCGGACTCACCGAAGACGATGTCCTCGACGACCGACGAGTTCGGCAGACACGTGAGGACGATATCGGCGCGACGAGCGACGCCCGTCGGCGTTCCGCCGTCGATGCCGCCGTGATCGACGAGTTCCTTGACCGATGCCGCCGATCGGTTGTGTCCGACGACCGGATAGCCCGCATCAAGGAGGTTCTTCGCCATCGGGAGGCCCATAATTCCAAGTCCGACGAATCCGATTGTTTTTGTCGGCATAAGCCCTCATCGGAGTGGAGGAATATAAAACCGAATCTCCGCTGACCAATAGCGACCGGCCGCGGAGACGAGACAGTGAAACCGTTCGGGTTCGCGGTGCCGTCTCTGATTGAGTCGTTTCGCGCCGAAGAGTCTCCATCGGTTTCCCATTCCTATCGGCGAGGGGCACACCCAGTATGATCGGTTCGAAGGACAAAACGTATACTTGATTTTTCCGGATAAACAACGGTTGTAAGCCGTTTCGTCGACGAGACTGTAGCAGTCGAGGCCGCTGGCAGGAGAATCAGAATTTCTTTTCAGCCACTCCGGAAGAGACTGTCCGGCCACGACGAGGAGACGAGCCGAGTCGGTGTTCGGGGATCGTTGTCGTTCGACAGAGTTTCGGGCCATTCCCGTTCGGATGGTGTCGGGGCTGCTCCGACCCGTTTCGACCGAAGACCGGCTGATAACAATTATACTGTCATTATATGACGACCTGTGGTAGCACCGTTATTCCGGTATCGGCGGATAGATGTTTCCCATATCGGTTGGCGCCGCTACGAGAACTCATTCGACGGTTGACGGCGTGAATAGTACGAGACAGACTCGGTTTGCGGAGTCTGGGCAGTCCGAATATAGAGCCTCGTACTGGGGTCTGACGTAGAAATCATCTGGTAGGAAACGGGAAAATATGGTCCTGAGGAGTCGACGCGCCGATTCATTGTCGAATTCGTTGCTCCGAGAGAAGCGCCCGACTGGTCGTCGGTCGTTTACGGTGATACCGAAAGGTCGGACGTGCAGTTTTCACGGACTCGTCGTTCGTCAGGGAGCCCCGGCTGGCGGACGACGTTACCGCAACAGCGGGGGCTGAACAGACGGCTATCAGAGCGGTTACTGCAAGGACGACGAGAGCGTTTCGTGGCCGGATACGGCGGCCGCCCCCTCGGAACCGTCCTTGAAACGATGACGGAGATGGCCGGTCGGCTCGTTTTTTCACCGTTCGTACCGACGCTTATCACCGACTTGGGCGTCAGCGCCTCCGCCGCGGGGTTCTCGCTCACAGTGATGTGGTCTTGGAGCGCTAACTCAGTATCACGGGGGGTGCCCTCGGAAACCCTGACCCGGAAAACCGTCCTCGTAGCGAGCCTCCTCGTACTGTTGGTCGATGGAGCCGTATTCCTGATTGCCGACGGATTGGTCACCCTGTTGCTCGCGACGGCGGTGTTCGGCCTCGGCGCTGGCCTGTGGAATCCGACGGTGTTGCTCGCCCTCTCCGATTACTTCCGTGCCCGGCGAATACAGGCCTTCGCCATCGTCACCGCCTCGGTCAACCTCGACGGGATACTGACCGCTGGACTGGCCGTCCTAGCGCTGTTCTTCGGGAACTGGCGGCTGGCCTTCGTGCCGGTAGTCGGACTCCTCTGTCTGCGTCTCGCGCTCACTCACTGAGGAACCGATGGGGGATACGGGACAAACCGGTTTCTGTCGAAATCTGTTCGACGCTGCGGCGGCTTTTCAAACGGGCTACAGTCAGGTGGATCGTCCTGAGCTACGCGCTCTTCGAAATCGGATAGCTCGGTATCACGAGTTTCTCTCGGGGTTCCTCCAGTTCGAGAAGGGATTCGCGCCCACCGTGGCCAGCTACTCGTTCTCCGGCTTCTTCCTCGTCAGGATGGTCGCTAACCCGCTCGCCGGGAGGCTTGGCGACCGCCCAGGTTATCCGACGGTCGCGACCGGAGTGGGGGTCTGTGCGAGCAGCGGCCTGCTGGCGGCGACGCTCCTCGACGCGCGACTCGGTGTCGCGGCAGCCGGCCTCACGAAGTTCTGGCCGGTGATCCACGCCTACGCGTTTGAACACCTCCGCAACGTCGACAGAGGTGATGACTTCCGCGCGATGCGAACCGTCTACGTCGGCATCGGCCTCGTGTACGTCGGCGTGGTCGCTGGTGGTTCTCCTTTCAGACGGCGTTTCTCGGCCTAGTTCTGTGTACCCACCGGGAGTGCCGTCATCATCTTCTGGAGGTGCGGGCTGAGCCGTGTAACCGGTCAGTGCTGGCGAACCGTCACGTAGATGCCGGACAACGTGAGTACGCCTCCGACTACCGTGCCGACGCCGGGAACTTCAGAGAGGAGGACGAATGCGAGCAGTGAACTTGTGATTGGAACACCCAGATACGCGATACTCACCACGCTCGAGGCCACGTACTTGAGCGACCAGTTAGACAGCGTCTGGGCGACGAAACTCGGTCCGAGACCCATAGCGAAGAACAACATCCATTCGTGGACCGGATAGCTAGTGGCGGAGACGCTCTCGCCGGTTCCGACGGCCAATAGGAAAGCGGTGGCCGTCGCGAACACGTGGACGACGGACATATACGGAGCGACGGCGATGCGCTGACGGACCGACCGGCTGATGACTAGGTACCCGGCGAAGAGGAGGCCCGCGGCCGTCGCCAAGGTGTTGCCGAGGAAGGGGTCGACACCGTTGAGCAGCGAATCCGTCGCGATCCCACCGAGCGACATAACCGCGGCGCCCGCGAAGGCAAAGCAGATCCCGAAGACGGTCCGGCGCGTTATCGTCTCGCCGAGTGCAACGTAGGCCAGGATTGCGACGAATATCGTCTGGGTCTGTGCGAGCGTCGTCGAGGCGGCCACTGTCGTCCAGACGAGGCTCTCGAACCAGAGCAAGTAGTGCAGACCCAGAACGACGCCGGAGACGGCGGCAAGCGAGAGGTCTCTCCGGTCGAAGTCGGCGAAGTGGTCACGGTAGTAAATTCCAGAGAACGTCAGGAAGCCGAGCGTCGCGAACGCCAGGCGGTAACTGACCTTGACGGGACTCGGTGCCGAACTGAACTTCACGAGGATGGCGCTCGTCCCGGCGACGAGGACGACCACAGGCAAGACTCCAAGGGCCTGCGTCCGCTCCTCACCGTCAAGTACCCGACTCTGACCGAGGCCCAGCACGTCTGGTCCGACGAATGGTTCGATAATGAAGATATCGATACCGACCCGCCGGCGGAATTAATAACTCTAGGCGCGGAAATAGACCTATGAGAGTCGATGAACGAGGAACCCTCGCATTCCTCGAAGCCCCGGAACAGGTCTCGTTGCGAGAGTACGACGTGCCCGCCCCGGAACCGGGCGCCGTCCTCACCGAAGTCGTTCGGGCCAACGTCTGTGGCTCCGAACTGCACATATGGAGCGGCGACCACCCGCTCATCCGCGACGGCGTGCTCGGCCACGAAGCGCTGTGCCGAGTCGTCGCGCTCGGCGACGGCGTGGAGACTGACTACGCCGGAACACCGATCGAAGTGGGTGACTACGTCGTCCCCGCTTACTTCGCAACGTGTGGCCACTGCGCCCAGTGCGGGGCCGGCCGGTTCAGACTCTGTGAGAACGCCTACAAGTACTGGTCACGACCGCCCGGGCGGGAACCGCACTTCCACGGCACCTTCGGGACTCACTACTACATCCACCCGGATCAGTTCTTCTACCGCGTTCCCGATGGTATCGACGAGGGCGTCGCCGCCGCGGCCAACTGCGCGCTCGCGCAGGTTCTCTGTGGCTTCGACGTGGTCGGGGTGTCGTGGGAGGACACGATCGTCGTCCAAGGCGCCGGCGGTCTCGGCCTCAACGCCGTAGCCGTCGCGAAGGAAGCGGGCGCCGACGTCGTCGTAATAGACGGCGTCGCGGGCAGACTCGACCTCGCGGCCGATTTCGGAGCTGACCACCTGATCGACCTCACCGAACTGGACACCATCGACGAGCGCGCCGAGGAGGTGCAGTCGCTGACTGACGGCTTGGGCGCGGACGTTGCTGTCGAGGTGACTGGCGTCCCCGACGCATTCACCGAGGGTATCGAGCTGCTCCGCGACGGGGGACGGTACCTAGAGATGGGCAACATCATCCCCGGGAGAGAGACGACGTTCGAACCCGGCGTAATGACGCGAAAGTCGATCACTGTCGAATCGCTTATGCGCTACGATCCGTGGTACCTCGGGAAGGCCATCGAGTTCCTCGCGCGGCGCGCCGGGGCGTACCCCTTCGAGGAGGTACTCGACGCAGAGTTCCCGCTCGAAGACGTCGAGACGGCACTAGAGTGGTCCCGCGACCGGAGCGTCGCGCGGGCGACGCTGGTTCCCTGAGCGGCATCGTCCGTTCCCTGAGCGGCATCGTCCGTTCCCTGAGCGGCATCGTCCGTTCCCTGAGCGGCATCGTCCGAATCAACGAGTACAGTGACCGAGTCGACCTGTGGCTTTATATGGAACCCACTCCACCTCTCGTTCGATGGAGATCACCAGCGTGGACAGCGTCCACCTCGGCGGCAGCGCCACCTGTGTCCGGATCCGGACCGACGCCGGCGTGGACGGATATGGGGAAGCGTCGGTCGAAACGGCGCCGGAGGCGACGCTCGATATCGTAGAACGCTTGGGTGACCGGTACCTCGTCGGTCGGGACCCAACGCCGATAGCGAAGCTCTGGCAAGAGATGGGCGACGCGCTCTGGTACCATCAAGGTCCCGTCGCCAACGGCGCGCTTACCGGGATCGAGCACGCGCTCTGGGACATCAAGGGGAAGGACCTGGGTGTCCCCGTATACGAACTGCTGGGCGGGCCAGTCCGCGAAGAGGTCCGCACGTACAAGTGGATCGGTGCGGACTCCCGGAACGACCTGCCCGACCAGGCTCGCGAGCGCGTCGACCAGGGCTTCGACGCGATCAAGTTCAGTCCGACGCCCGACGACCCGCCAGCGTATCCTCAGGTTGTCGACGAGGTGGTCGAGGTAGTCTCTGCAGTCCGGGCGGCGGTCGGGCCAAATGTCGACCTTATGCTTGACCCGGCCTCACGGTGGAAACTGCCCGAGGCCAAGCACGTTCTTGAGGAACTCGAACGGTACGACCCGCTGTTCGCGGAGGACTTCATCGCACCGGAACACGTAAAAGCGGTCGAGAAACTCGCCGACAGCACCCGGATCCCCTACGCCCTCGGCGACCGCCTGACGGGGCTCCGGGAGTTCGAACCAGTCGTCCAGCGCGACGCTGCGGCCGTCCTCCAGCCGGACATCTGTCACGTGGGCGGCCTCTCGGTGATTACGAACCTCGCCGGCATGGCCGAGCACCACGGGATGCGGATCGCACCCCACAATCCACAGGGCCCCATTGCGACGGCCGCCGCCGTCCACGTCGACCTCTCAGTCCCGAACTTCCTCATCCAGGAGGTGGCTGGCACCGACTTCTTCGGCGCCTGGGACGCCGCCGACTACCTCGATACGGCGGCCATCGAGATAGAGGACGGGTACATCCAGAAACCGTCGAAACCGGGGCTCGGCATCGAAGTCGACGACGCCCTGTTCGAAGACGACCTCGACGTGCCGAACGCACCGCTTTTCGTCGACCGCAGCGACTTCCACGTCCCGGAGTGGTAACAATGTACGAAGGACGCACCTTTCAGGACTACGAGATTGGAGAGCGGTTCGAGAGCGAGGGCCGGACGGTCACGGAAGCCGACATTCGCATGTTCGTCGGGGCGACGGGGTCGACCCATCCCGCACACGTCGACCACGAGTACTGCGCCGACCACCCGCTCGTCGACGGCGTCGTGGCCCACGGAACGCTCACGCTCGCGGTGACTGACGGCTTCCTCTCCGACGAGGTCACCACTCCCGCGGCGCTCGCCCTGAACTACGGCCACGAAAACGTCCGCTACGTCGAACCGGTCTATCCCGGCGACACGCTATCGGCTGCGATGGAGATCATCGAGACGGACCAGCGCTCGGAAGAGTGGGGGTCGCTGACGCTTGACGTCGAACTCGCGAATCAGGACGACGACGCCGTGCTGACCGAGACCCAGACCGTCATCGTCGCGACGAGTGAAAACGAATCGGTGCGAGACTGAGACAGCTGGCGTACTTTTATTTCGGTCCCCGTTGACCCATCTATTATGGTTCGCGACCGGTACTTCGAGGAAATAGCAGAGGGAGAGCACACCCAGAGCCGCGGGCGAACGATCACCGAAGCTGACCTAGTCAACTTCGCTGGCGTCTCAGGGGACTTCCATCCGCTCCACACCGACGCCGAACACGCCGCTCAGTCCTCCTTCAGCGAGCGCATCGCTCACGGCCTCCTCGTCCTGAGCGTCTCGGCGGCGCTGGCGATGGAGTACAACGAACACGCCTTTTTTTACGGCTTCGAGACCATCCGGTTCGTTAATCCGACGTTCATCGGCGACACGATCAGCGTCAAGACGGAAGTCGTCGAAACTGTAGAGAAGAGCGACGAGTACGGCCGGGTCGTGACCCACGCCGAGGCGACCAATCAGGATGGCGAGATGGTCCTCATCTACGACCTTATCGAACTCCTCGAACGCGAGTAGAAGGGTTTCAACCGTAGCGTACAGTAAATTTGCAGTAATATGAATTTTGGCCTCCCAGACCGGTCGAGCCAACGACCCACCGGCGCCCGCCGGGACGATGGTCCACCTTCTACGCGACGGCGAACCTCGTTGCGGCCGTCCTGGCTGCGCTCCATCAGCGACTCGAGTGAGCGACGGTCGCGAGCGAACCGTTTTCTCCGAGGTCCGCGACGGAACAGACGCGATGTTCGAGATACCCACGGACGCGGTCTTACTGTACGACATCGGCGGGAGTACGGCCTCGCACATCGGCGAAACCGGCGTCGAGGTGTCGCCCGGTGACGTGGCCATCGGGGATGCGAATGGCGTCGTAGTCGTTCCTCAGGACATCGCCGTCGACGTGCTGGGAGAGGCCGAGGAGATAGAAGAGGCGGAGGACGAACTCCGGGAGACAGTTCGAAGCGGCGTCGGCGTCCTCGACGCGTTCGAGCACCACGGTATGTTCAATGCGATTATGTGACTCGAATAGACCGCGCCCGGGACGACCGGGATTCGTCCACCGAGACTATTATGTCACCGCTTGCGGTGGATTCTGGTATGCGACTGACCGAAATCGAGCGACCGTTCATCGTTACCAGTTCGTCCGACCGGTCCATCCCCCAGGTCATCAAGACGATAAAACAAGCGGAGTACGACGGCGCTAGGGCCTTCGAGGTCCACCTGCCGCTGGTGGGCTTCCCCGACGCCGATGAGATAGCGCAACTGACGGAGGCGACATCCCAGCCGCTGTACGCGACCTGTCGTCGGGGCCGGTTCTACGAACTCCTGGGCGCAGAGGAGTTGTTCGACTTCACCGACGAGGAGCGCGTCGAGATGCTCGTCGAGGCCGTCGAAGCGGGCTTCGACGGCGTCGACTTCGAACTCGACACCTTCGACCCGTCACCGGGTCCCGAGTCGTTCACGACAGAAGCCATCGCTGAATACGCGACCGATCCCGAGAGCGAACCAGCCGAGATCACCGACGACCCCGGGGCCGTCGAGCGCCAGCGCGAGACCATCGATCGGATCCACGCCACCGGCGGGGAGGTCATCGTCTCCTGTCACACCTACACGCACCTGGAGCCCGCTATGGCCGTGGCTATCGGGGAACGGATCGAACACCGCGGCGCCGACTTCGCGAAGATCGTCGGGTACGACCACGACATGCGCGACCTGCTGGACACGCTTGAGGCTCAGCTCGAACTCAACGAGCGCGTCGACGTCCCGTACGCGCTGATGGCCATCGGGACCGTCTCCCGAATACAGCGCCCCATCTCGCCGATGTTCGGCGCAGCGTGGGTGTTCGGTCAGTCGGAACTGACGCCCGGCGGATTCCATTCTTGGCCGCTGGTCGACAACGCCCGCGAGGTGCTTCGGCGGGTCGACTGGCGGACCGCCTACGATCCACATCACGACAACTGAGGACTGTGACCGGGTAACGTACCACAAGCTTCTAATGGGTTACCATCCACTCAGATCATATGGCCGCAGACTACGAACACCGACCAGTGACAGTAAACGGAAAAACAGCCGTCGTCGTCGGTGGAACAAGCGGCATCGGCGAGGCCATCGCGCTCGGATTCGCCACGGAAGGCGCGGACGTCGTGGCGACGTCCCGAAGCGCAGACAAGACCGCAGCGACGACGGAGGCCATCCGCGAACTCGGCGCCAAGACGATCGAACAGACATGCGACGTGACGGATCGGGGCTCGATCACGGCGCTCCGGGACGCCGTCCTCGACGAGTTCGGTCACGTCGACGTGCTGGTCAACTCACAGGGCGTCATCTCGCGCCAGGCGGTCCTCGACATCGACGAGGAATCGTGGGACCACGTCCACGACATCCTGCTTGACGGGGTGTACCGTTCGGTCCAGACGTTCGCCCGCAAAATGGACACCGGGAGCATCATCAACATCTCGTCGCTCGCGTCGCACCTCGCCATTCCGAACGCCCCGGCGTATACCTCGGCGAAGGCAGGCGTCAACGGATTTACGCGCGCGGCGTCGAAGGAACTCGCCCCCGACATCCGTGTCAACGCCATCGAACCGGGATTCGTCATCACGGCCCTGAACGAGAACCAGTACCGGGAGGGGACCGAGAAGCGCGCGATGATCGACGAGCGGGCGCCGATGGACCGGGTCGCCGAGCGCGAGGAACTTGTCGGCGCGGCCGTCTACCTCGCCAGCGACGCCGCGTCGTACACCACGGGCGAGGTTATCGCCGTCGACGGCGGCTTCTCTGACAGCGTCTTCTGACCCGACGGAACGCTTTTGTCGCGTAGCACCGTGGATTCAGCCGATGATGACCGACCGCCCCCTATTCACCGAGCTAGAGCAGCCGTTCACGTGCGCCGCGATATACGAGCCGACGGTCGACGCGGCGACGAGCATAATGAAGGAATCGGAGTTCGCCGGCGCCGACTCGTTCATCCTGAACCTGATGGGTGACGGCACCCAGGGCCTTCGTGAGGAGTTTCTGACCGAGGACCACCTGGAGCGTCTGTTCCAGAGCACGTCGAAGCCGACGATGGCGTGTTACTACCGCTGGCACTTCGGGGGTGAGTCCGTCGACGTCACCGACGAGGAGCGCCAGGAGATACTCCGGCGGGCCGTCCGGGCGGGCGCGAAGTGCGTCGACCTCGTCGGCGACACGTTCGACCCGACACTCGGCCCCGACGTGTTCACCGAGGAAGCCAAACGGTACTCGCTCGAGAGCGAGCGCCCGCCACGCGAGGTGACGGACGACCCCGACGCTGTCGCGCGCCAAGAAGCGGAGATCGAACGCATCCACGAGCTTGGCGCGGAGGTCCAGATGTCGGCCCACACGCGCATCCATCTCGATCCCGAGCAGGCGCTGGCCGTCGCCGAGACGTTTCAGGACCGCGGGGCGGACATCGTGAAACTCGTCAGTGTCGACCGATCCTGGGAGGATATGCTGGAGACGCTCGAGGCGACGGTCCTGCTGGACCGCGAACTCGACGTCCCCTTCATTATGATGAGCCACGGCGAACACGGGGTGCTGGCGCGGTACATAGCGCCCTTCCTCGGTTCTATGCTGTGTTTCACCCAGCAGGAGTACGTTCCAGGGGGATTCTACTCGCAACCGCTGACGGAGAACGTCAACCGGGTCTTCGACGCGGTTCAGAACGTCACACCGACGCGGGATCCCGAGGAAGTGGACTGGCTCTGACCGGCGATAAGAATCTTTAGGTCGCCCGCCGCCGAGGCGAGAGACGTGAGTTACAGAGTCGTCTTCACCGACCACCCCTTCGGCGATCTGGACGTCGAACGCGAGACGCTCGCCGACCTCGACGTCACACTCGTCGACGGCGAACAGACCGACGAACCCCTGGAATCGCTCGTCGCGGGCGCCGACGCGTTGCTCGTCACGTTCGCGGAGATAGACGCGGCTGTGATCGACGAACTCGGCGAGTGTCGCGTCGTCGCCCGTGGCGGCATCGGCCTCGACAACGTCGACGTCGAGGCGGCGACGGAACGCGGAATTCCGGTCACGAACGTGCCGGATTACTGCGTCCCGGAAGTCGCGGCACACACGTTAGCGCTCCTCCTCGCGCTCGAACGCAACGTCGTCTCGTTCGACGACGGCGTGCGGCGCGGCGAGTGGGACGCCGCCGCCGGCGATGACCTCCACCGCTTGTCCACGCGAACGCTGGGACTCGTCGCGTTCGGGACCATCGGGCAGGCGGTGGCAGAACGGGCGGAAGCCTTCGACATACCCGTCGTCGCGTTCGACCCGAACGTCGACGGCGACGAGATGCGCGAGCAAGGAATCACGCCCGTCGATAGCTTCGGGGAACTACTGACAGAGGCCGACGCCGTCTCGCTCCACGCGCCGCTGACCGACGACACTCGTCACCTCGTCGACGAAGCGGCTCTCGAACAGATGGACGAAGACGCGTACCTCATCAACACCGCTCGCGGCGGACTCGTCGACGAGGATGCCCTGACCGCAGCGCTCGACGACGGCGACATCGCCGGGGCGGCGCTGGACGTCCGCGAACGAGAACCGCCGGGACCCGACGACTCCCTCCGCAAGCGAGATGACGTCGTACTCACGCCGCACGCGGCCTATCGGTCTCGCGAGAGCGTAGCGGAACTCCGGCGGCGCAACGTGGAGAACGTCCGCCGCGCGTTTTCCGGTGAACCGCTCGAAAACGTGGCCAATCCCGACGTGCTGTAGCTACGTCACCCGGTCGCCGTGGTCGCGCAGCGCGTCTTCGAGCGGCGTGAGATCGTAATCGAACTCGGCGCGGGCGCGCTCGCCGGACAGATCTGCGACGAGAGAGAGCGGGTCCGCGTCGTCGTCCCAGGTCACGTCCGCTCCGAAGAGATCCGCCACGAGTTCGGCGGCTTCTCGGACCGAAACGACGTGTCCGCCAGTGTTGTAGGCGTCGTGTGCGACGGCGTCGGCGAGCGCGAGTTCGACGAACAGGCGGGCGACGTCACGGTAGTAGACCATCCCGAGACGCTCATCCGGGCGAAGCGGGAGGTGGCCCGTCTCACCGCGCGCGGGGTCGGTGATGAACGATGAGGCCCACTTGGTCGCGCCGGACCCGCGGCCGGGGCCGAACACGAGGCTCGGGCGGACACAGACGACGTCGAGGTCGGTGTGTGCGGTGTAGTTGCGCGCCTGGTACTCGTTGAGTTGCTTGGTTGCCGCGTAGAGGTACGTCGGGAACTCCGTGAAGGCGGCGGGGATGGTGGCGTCTTCCGATACCGTACCCTCGTAGTTGCCGGGCCGGCCGTAGACGGCGCTCGAACTGGCGAAGACGACGCGTTCGATGCCCGCCTCGGCCGCGACGTTGAACACGTTGTCGACCCCGACGCAGTCGACCTGCATCGCTCGCGTCGGGTGGCGTTCCATCTCCGCCGCGAGCATGTACGCGAGGTGGACGATACGGTCCGGGTCGGCCGCTTCGACGGCGGCAGCCACCGCCTCGCGGTCCGTGATGTCGGCCTCGACGGCCTCAACCCCGTCGACGTCCGGGATGGCGCCCGCGTCGCGGTCGAGACAGACCACCGACTCGCCGCGGTCGACCAGTTGCCGGACGACCGGCGAACCGATGAACCCGCCGCCGACGACGAGGACGGTCACTGCGGACCACCCCGGACGGCGAGTTCAGAGTACTCTGGCGACGGCGCCGCCCGCGTCACAGCGACCTCCTGATGATGGCTTCGAGGTCGTCTCTCGTCACGCGGCGCGGGTTGCCGACGAGCAGGCGCTCCAGTTGGCTCGCCCGCTCTGCGAGGTGCGCCACGTCGTTGTCTCCGATACCGAGCGAGGAAAGGCCGCCCTCGATGCCGACGTCCGCCGCCAAGTTCTCGACGGCGGTCGCGGCGGCTTCGGCGGCCTCGTTGCGGCCTTTCCCGGCCACGTCCTCGCCGAGCAGGCTCGCGATCTCGGCGTAGCGGTCGGCGGCGCTGGTCGCGTTGAACCGCATCACTTCGGGGAGCGTGAGGGCGACGGTAACGCCGTGGGGCGTGTGTTGGACGGCGCCCGTCGCCATTGCGATGGCGTGCGTCGCGCCGAGGCCGGCGTTCGTGAACGCTACCCCTGCCATAAGGCTCCCGAGCGACATCTGCCTGCGCGCGTCCAGGTCGTGCCCGTTGTCGACGGCGTTGCGGAGGCCGTTCCCGATCTGCTCGATCGCCGTTCGGGCGAACTGGTCGGTGACCATCGACCGGCCGTTGTAGTCCGGCCGGTCCATCCTGCGGTCGGGAGCGGGTTTCGCGTCGTACCGACGGGTGACGTAGGCTTCGATGGCGTGTGAGAGCGCGTCCATTCCCGACGAAGCCGTCGGCCCGGGCGGGAGCGAGACCGTCAGTCCCGGGTCGACGAGCGCGATGTCGGGGCGCTGGTGACGGCTGGAGATGCCCGCCTTGAGGTCCTCGTCGGGCAGGGAGATCACCGTTACCGGCGACGTCTCGGAACCGGTGCCAGCGGTCGTTGGCAGGCAGGCAGTCGGAACGCCGGGTCCCGGAATCGAGTCGCCGCCGCCAGTCGGTTCCGCAACGTAGTCGAGGACATCGCCGCCGTGGGCGTGGACCACGCTCGTCGTCTTGGCGACGTCCATCGAACTCCCGCCGCCGACGCCGACGACGAGGTCAGGGTCGACATCGGCCGCCGCCGCGAGTGCGTCCTCGAACACGCCGATCGATGGGTCTGGTTCGACCCCGTCGAAGACGGTGTAGCTGTCGTCGTCGAGCGACGCGACGGCGTCGTCGAGTACCCCCGCATCGGCCACGCCCTCGTCCGTCACGACGAGGACGGAACCGGCATCGTATTCGGCCACGACGTCGGAGAGTTCCGCCGACGCTCCGACCCCGAAGGTGATGTTCTTCGACGTGCTGAATTCCCAGACGGACTCCGGTCGGTAAACCATTTCGTGTGTCCTCACACCGGGCAGGGAAAAATAGTTTGTTGCGCGTTAAAGCCTCGCAGAGGACAGGCGTAAGAATATTATCCGTCTCCGTCGACAGACAGTCTATGGACGACAGACCGCTGGTCTACCTGACCCGGGAGATACCACGGGAAGGACTGGACCGACTCGAAGACAGTTGCGAGGTGGTCGCCTGGGAGGAATCGACGGCACCACCACACGATCTCCTCGTCGATCGCCTGGCCGAGCTCGAGGCCGACGGGCTGTTCTGTAATGTCGCCGACACCGTCGACGCCGCGGTATTCGACGCCTCGCCGAACCTGCGTGCCGTCGGCACTATGTCCGTAGGTTACGACCACATCGACCTGCGGGGCGCCGCCGAACGGGACATCGCGGTCGGGCACACGCCGGGCGTGCTCTCGGAGACCACCGCCGACCTCGCCTGGGCGCTATTGATGGCCGGTGCGCGCCGCATCGTAGAGGCCGATCAGCAAGTCCACGACGGCGAGTGGGACACTTGGGGCCCGATGGTCCTGCTCGGGCGGGACATCCACGACGCGACCCTCGGCGTCGTCGGTCTCGGCGGTATCGGGACGGCGTTCGCCAAGCGAGCTGCGGGGTTCGATATGGACGTCTGCTACACTCACACTGGTCGAAACGAGGCGGCCGAGGCTGAACTCGCAGAGTACGGCGTTGACGCGACCTACTGCGATCTACCGGACCTCCTGGACCGCGCTGACTACGTCTCATTGCACGTCCCCCTCACCGATGAGACGGCGGGCCTGATCAGTGAGGACGAACTCCGTCGTATGGACAAAGAGGCGATACTCATCAACAGCGCTCGCGGCGAGGTAGTCGACACAGAGGCGCTCGACAGGGCGCTCGCGGAGGGATGGATACGACATGCCGCCCTCGACGTGACTGACCCGGAGCCGCTGCCGCCAGGACACTCACTGTGTCGCCACGCGCCTGAGAGAATTACCGTCACGCCTCACATCGGAAGCGCCTCCACCGAGACGCGCGGTGAGATGGCAGTTATGACCGCGGACAACATCCTGGCCGGTCTCGCTGACGAGGATCCGCCCTACTCCGCACTCGAACACGCGGGAATTCGCTGAAAATCGGAGTACGCTCGGTCAGCGGATCGATCCAGTTGGGTCACGCGCGTCAGTTGTCGTCGAGACGGGATATTACTCCACGTCCATCGTGAACGGGTCGCCCACCTCGCCGGAGTGGTCGATCCAGACGCTCTTGGTCTGGTAGTACGCCTCGAGTCCTTCGCGACAACTCTTGAGGCCGAGGCCGCTGTCCTTGTAGCCGCCGAACGGCGAGTTCGGTGCGACGATCTGATACTCGTTGACCCAGTCGATGCCCGGCCCGGAGGCCGTCAGTCATCCGCTTCTCCGGGTGTATGTCGGTCGTCCAGACGCCGGCTTCGAGGCCGTAGTCGGTGTCGTTGGCGACTTCGAGCGCCTCTGCCTCGTCGATGGTGATGACGCTCGCGACGGGGCCGAATATCTCCTCGCGGGCGAAGGTCATATCGTTCTGTCGCGTCTCGAGCTCGGCGAGTTCGTCGGTGTTGTCGTCGATGGCCAGGAGGCGAGAGCGGCGCCCGCCGTGGGACTTTCACGCCATCCGATCTCGAACGCCGAGCGGGCCACGGCAACGGCGTCTTCGACATCCGCTTGCGTCCTCGCAGGAACCGACGCCCAAAGGACCCGTCGTAGGGGTATTCGACTTTCATACAGTCATCGCTTGAGGACGGTCAGTACTCGCTGTCGACGAACAGGTCGTACGTCTCCATTGATTCGGGTGGATAATCGCGGTGGATGTAAGTAAAGGGCGTAGGTAGGTCTCTCACTCGGCCTGGGCGGCACCGTTTTCACCCCTCGAACCGAATTCTGATCAGGTGAGTCACGTGGACACAGATGTGAACCCACAGATGCGCGATGTCCTCGAGCAGGTCACGGCGCGGGAAGACCCCCCTGCCTGGGCGCTCTCGACCCCGGCGGCACGGCAGATCGCCGAAGAACTGTACGCCGACCGGGACCACAGTGCGTCGGTCGAACGGGAGCGGGCCTTCTCGATACCCGGGCCGACTGGTGAGATGGCGGTACGTCTCTATGAACCGGCCGAGGACGGTCCTCGGCCAGCACTCGTGTACTACCACGGCGGCGGCTTCGTCCGAGGAAGTCTCGACACTCACGATTCGCTCTGTCGCGCACTGGCCGAAGCGAGCGCTGCGACGGTGATTTCGGTCGATTACCGTCGAGCGCCGGAGAACCGGTTCCCAGCCGCGCTCCGGGACGCCCACGCAGCGTTCGAGTGGGTGTGCGAGCACGCCGCCGATATCGGCTGTAACCCGGATCAAGTCGCCGTCGGCGGCGACAGCGCGGGCGGCAACCTCGCCGCGGCGAGCACCCTGCTGGCACGCGACAGCGGCGGGCCAACGCCGGCCTACCAGCTCCTAATCTACCCGGCACTAGACCCGAACAGGACGGACGCGCTCCCGGCCGACGCGCCCGCCCTGCTCACACGCGAGGGGATGTCGTGGTACTGGAACCAGTACCTCGGCGACGTCGTCCACGGCGCCAACTCGTACGCGGCGCCGCTCCGCGCAGAGACGCTCGCGGACCTACCGCCGGCCACCGTCCTAACCTGCGAGTTTGACCCGCTGCGGGCCGAGGGACGAGACTACGCCCGACGCCTCGAAGCCGACGGCGTGGCGGTTGAGTCCGTCGACGTCGACGGGCACGCCCACGGCTACCTACTGTTCCCTGAACTGGACGCGACCGACGAGGAGATAGCGGCGCTGGCTCGGTCGCTCCCCTGGGAGACCGAGACCTGAGAACGAGTGTGGCCCTCCGCTCGCAGAGTGAGAGATTCAACAGCTCAACAGGTCTTAGAGCGCGTAGGCGACGTAGTAGTCGGTTCAGACCAGTTCGTTGTCTATGACGAACTCGGTCGGTCGAACGAAGCAGACGTGCTGGACCGTCTCATCTTAATGAGCCAGGAGATTGTACTTGCGGACCACTTCGCCCGTCTCCTCGTCGAATTCCACGAGATTGTAGATCTTCCCCTCATCCCGAATATAAAGATCCAGGTACCGGTCGGCATAGAAGATTGCGACATCGCGGAATTGCGGGTCGTTGGTCTCCTTGTAGGCCCGCCAGAGGACGCCCAACGTCGTGTAGCTGCACTCGACTGCGCTCGTGTGCGCGTGCTCGTGTCATCCGCGTCGTCCGCGTCGGCGGAGTCGGGGTCGTGGACATCGAACTCGCCGGAACCGGCGAACACGGTCTGAGGGGATCTGCCGAGAGTTTTAGTCGTACATCTCGATCATCGCGTCAGCCGCGGTGAGACCGTAGCAGACGTACGTTTGGTCGCCGCTGGCGTCGTACCCGCGGAACCTCACGTACAGGTAGTTCATCCCGCTGAACATAGAGTCGATGATGCCCGACTGGCTGAGTGCCTCCGTGTGCCCGTATGCGGCGTCGACGAACCGCTGTCGCTGGGTCTCGGTTTCGGCGTGTTCGCTGGTGAACCACGATAGACCCAGCTAGTGCCTGCCGGCCCAGTTTCCGTCGTCAAGGGTTTCCCACTCGCCGGTCGCTGGGTCGGTGAAGTACGGGAACTCTCCGCCGGTCTGTCCGAGCGTCTCGTCGATATGCGAAACCATAGCGTCTATGGCGGCGTCGACCCTCTCCGGCGAGAGTGTTTTCTGATCCTATAGGGAGGGATTTCCGCAGTTAGATCAGTAAGATTCGGTTCGTGTGCCTCAGGCTCCGGCGGTGGAAAGCTACTTATTGGTTCCTAACGAGCTTTCTCCTAATGGCACGAACAGCCATCGTGACCGGCGGTAGCGGCGGTATCGGACACGCCTGCGTCGAGGTGCTCGCACCCAACTACGACGTACTCGTCCACTACAACAGCGATCTCGAGGGCGCGGAGACGGCTGTCAAGACGGTCGAGGAACACGGCAACCGGGCCGCCGTCCATCAGTGTGACATCGCCGACCCAGACGCGGTCGCGGAAATGGTCGAGACGGCCGAGGCCGAACTGGGACAGATCGATCTACTCGTCAACAACGGCGCCGTCTTCCTCGAGACGGCCCTCGAGGACATCACGCGCGACGAGATAGACCTCGAGGTCGACGTCAACCTGAAAGGGACCGTACACTGTACAAAAGCTGCCCTCCCATCGATACGGAAGTCCGAGTACGGCCGGATCATCACCATCGCGTCGACCTCCGGACCCCACGGGAGCCCCACTGATCCGGTCTATGCGGCGACGAAGGGCGGCGTCATATCTTTCACGAAGTCAATCGCCCGGATGTACGCGAGCGACGGGATCCTCGCGAACGTCGTGGCCCCGGGTCCGACAGCGACGCCGATGATGCGGGAGGAACGCCGACCCGGAATCAGGGAGTCGTCACCGCTCGGTCGATTGACGCGACCGGAAGAGGTCGCCGACGCGGTCGAGTACTTCGCGTCGGCGACCGGCGTCACCGGCGAGGTGCTCGTCGTCGACGGCGGTCGGAACATCTAGCGACGAGCGACACCGTTTCGAGGACTCAACCGGGGAGCTACCGCGAGAAGAGAAGGGGGTACCGGACGCTACGTCGCGAACGCGTTCCCGAGGTAGCGCCGGGAGATCATATACAGGATGGTCGGCGGCGTCCCAATGAGGATCGTCTCCGCCATCAAGAGCGCCCAGGAGGTCTGCTCACCGCCGGTTGTCGAGATGAACAACTGGACGACCGCCGGGCGCGGTCCGCTCCCAGTTGTCAGCATATTCGCGAACAGGAAGTCGTTCCAGCCGACGAGGAAGGAAATGAAACCGACTGCGATGATAGCGGGCATCGACAGCGGAAGAATCACCCGGAGGAACGCCGAGAACTGTGTACAGCCGTAGACCTGTGCGGCCTCCTCGATGTTGTCCGGGAGCCCCTCGAAGAAGTCCCGCAGGATCCAGATGGCAAAGGGCGTGACGAACACCTGGTAAGCGAGCCACAGCCCCGGAATGGTGTTGTACAGACCGAAATCGTTCCAGATGTCGACGATCGGAACGATGAGTAGGATGTACGGGAACAGCAACGCGACGATGATCGCATAGAACGCGATGTCCTTGCCTGGGAACTGCTTCCGACCGAAGACGTACGCGCCGGGGATAGTGATGATCAGCGAGAGGACTGCCGTACCCGTCGCGATTAAGAAGCTGTTTTTCAGGGGTGTCGCCAGGTCACTGAATGCCGTCCTCCATGGGTCGAGGGTGGGGTTCTTCGGAATCCAGTGTACCGTACCAAAAACCTCGCTGTATGGCCTGAACGAGATGCTCAACGCGTAGATGAACGGCAGGAGTGCCATCGCGAGTAACACGACGAGCGTCCCGTACAGGGCGATCTTGTACAGGTAGTCGCCGTATCCCTGCTGTTTCACCGACATCACGCACCAGCCTCCTTCTGGCGGTTGAACTCGCGGATGAACACGAACACGAACGCGAGCGTAAGTACGAGCAGTACCATCCCGACCGCGTAGGAGACGCCCAGTCGGCCATCTAAGTACGCGAGGTTGTACATCAGCACTGCAAGGATGGACGTCTCGTAGCCCGGACCACCGCCGGTGAGCTGCAGCGGCTGGGAGATCTTCGAGAGGTTCCAGATGAGGCGGATGCTGACCGCGATCAGTATCGCTGACTTCAGCTGCGGAAGCGTGATTCGCAGGAACGTCTGGAGCCTGGACGCGCCGTACACTCGCGCGGTTTCGTAGTGTTCGTCGGAGATGTTCTGGCGACTCGCGAGGATGATGATGAACATAAACGGCCAGAAGGTCCAGGCCGTCACCAACGTCACCACCGTGATGGCGGAGTCCCCGTTGACCGTCCAGTAGATCGCCTCATTGAGGATGTTGTTGTTCGTCAGGTAGGTAAACACCGGCCCGATCGACGGGTTCAGCAGGAAGAGCCATACCGTCCCTGTGACAACCGGTGGCATCGTGTACGAAACCAGCAGGCTCCCACTGACGACGTTCTGGAAGCGATCGAGGTTCGCGACGACGAGTGCGGCCACGAGCGCGAGGAACAGCTGGACGAAGATAGCCAGCCCGTAAATAACGGTCGCCTCTATCGACGTGAAGAAGGCGTCCCACCTGAACAGATTTACATAATTCTGGATGCCGACCCATTCCGGCTCGCCGAGGAACGGCCAGCTGTGGAAGCTCATCCATATGCCGCGGACGAACGGGTACCATAGTAGCGCGACGAGGTACGCGAGCGTCGGAAGCAGTAAGGCGTACGCGAACCAGTTGTCCTTGATCGTTTGCCCGTACAGCCTAAAGCGTCCTCTGACGCCATCTAAATCGCGTTCTCTGGCCTGTTGGGTATCTGTTGCCATATGTGGTTGATAATTGATTATAATGATTGGAGTTAGTTAAATCGGTTGGGCAAGGGAAAACGGACGAAGGCCCCTTTACAAGAAGTCGTTCCGAATGGTTTCAGCTACGTTATCACAGGCCTGGGCCGGCGATATTTGCCCCTTGAGTGCCTTCTGTAGTTCCGGCCCGGGTACGTTATACTGCATCGACACGGTCGCGGGGTGGGCCTCCCACAGCATCTCGGTGTTTTCTGCCATTGTCTTCGCTGCACCATAGACGTTGTGAGACTTGCTCGGCAGGTCGGACCACACGTCGTCGCGGATCGGCATCAGCCCGAAGTTCTCGAACAGTGCCCGCTGGTTCGACTTGCTGGTGAAGTACTTGATCAGTTCGATAGCCGCCTGCTGTTGCTTCTCCCACTCTGCAGAGTCCGCTCCCTCAGGTGGTTTCGTGATGCCGAAGGTGAGCGGGCGGATGAATCCGGCCGAGGGCGTGTCGCTCGTCCCGCCCTGCCACATCGCACCCCACTGGATATCACCGTTGGCCATCATCTCAGGGGCGGCATCAAGGAAGTTCGGATGGTTGAGGAAGTCGCCGCCGGTCATACTGCACCGTCCGGAGACGATCTCTTGGACCATCGACTCGTCGTCGTGGGTCGGCGTACCGGGGCCGGAGAGTTCGTGCTCGGTGAAGATCTCGACCCAGCGCCGGACGCCCGTTTTATACGCTTCGTTGTCCCAGTACGTGTCGCTCCAGTCGTCATTGAGGAATGTCCCCTCCTCGCCGCCAACGTCGGAGACGAGCGTGGGCGCTCGCGCGTCGAACGCGTCGAACTTCGTCCCGTGGATCTGGTAGCCGTACTCGCCGGGACCGTCGTTCTGCAGCGTCGTCGCGATATCTATGAGGTCGTCGTAGTCCTTGGGTGGGAAGCGATCCCGGCTCAGCCCCGCCTCGTCGAAGTGGTCCATACGAGCGACGAAGGGGACCTGCACCGAGAAGCCCAGCGGCACCTCGTAGATAACATCCTTGCCGAATCCGTTCCACTGCTCCTTCGCCAGTGGCGTGTACCACTCGATCGCCGAGAGGAAGTCGTCGGAGAACTGGTCCTGGTACTCGGAGAACGGGTGGATCCACTCTTGGAACTGGCCGTCCCATGCGGACGTCGAGTCGTACAGAACCGGATAGTTACCCTGGCTGAACGAGGTCTTCCACTTGGCGCCGATGACCCCGCCGTAGCCGGTCCAGTTCATATTAACCTCTGCGCCGGTGTTCGTCGTGAACGCGCTGACGAGCGCCTGGCTCACTGCTTTCGCTTTGCGCGACTGGACGTTGACTGTGTTCCAATAGTCGATCGATACGTCAGACAGGTCAGTAGACTCATCGCCTGGTGTTGGCGTATCAATCGAGCTGTCCGTTTCGGTCGGCGTTGAACCGCCATCGTCCGTCGAACCGTTGCCCGAACAGCCCGCGAGGCCGAACGTGGCGAGGCTTGCGCCCGTGAGTTTGAGCATCGAGCGGCGGCGAACCGCGTTGCTGGATCCGTCGATCTGTGTGGGATTATCTTTCATAGCCGTAGCCTAATCGCATAAATAACGGTTATGTATAAAAGTTTTTGGATTTGACTGACAGGCATTTTTCAGAGTAGCTGATTGAAGCAGACAGCGAACGCTTGGAGCCACGTTTCCGCTGTGTTCAGATCAACGTGCTTGAAGTGATTTGCAAACGGCTCAATTCGGCGTTTGCGTTCTTTGAAGACGCGTTCGACGGCATTCCGATTCCCGTGGGTGACGTGTTGGAATCGGAGCGAGTGGCGATGGCAGGCCGCCTGCAGCCAGGGTGCGCCATCGACCAGAAAGATCGCGTCGTCGACGAGATGTTTCTCGCGGAGTTCCGTGAGGAACATCTCGGTCAGCGCTTGGGTTCTGGTCGGGAAGAGCCGCACGTGTAGCAGGCGACTTGTGTCGCGGTCGACCGCCGCAAACAGCCAGTAGCGCGGGTCATTCACTCGAATTACGGTCTCATCAACCGCGACGTAATTCGGTTCGTAACCCTCTGTGGGCTGTCGATCGGCCTTCTGAATCCAGTTTTGAACGGGAGAGCGACACCGTTGGACACCCACGTTTGCGAGGACTGAGACGGTATCCGATAGCGATACTTCCGCCAAATGCAGTTGGATACCCAGCCTCATCGCCTGCTCGGGTGTCGCCTCTCGCCCCACAAACGCTAACTCCGGAAAGTCACTACATCCGATGCGGCGGTCCGGTTCTTGCATAG
This sequence comes from Halobellus limi, assembly GCF_004799685.1. NCBI lineage: Archaea > Methanobacteriati > Methanobacteriota > Halobacteria > Halobacteriales > Haloferacaceae > Halobellus > Halobellus limi. Next base: position 57,911 of record NZ_CP031313.1, on the reverse strand, counting down.
GCACCAACGAACTACGACCGCCTCACTTTTCGATCTTATCTGAACAGTGCCTCGTCCGGATGCATAAAAACACGAAGCTCGAAATACAGCGGGCCCTCGATATCGGGACCAGCGGCGTCCAGATTCTCTAGATAGAGACTCGCGAAAGGAGGCAAAGGTGGCCGTCGACGACTCCCGGTTCGATCCGATCGGCGAACGTGGCCCCCCACCGTACGTCCGAGCCAGCGGGTACACCAGCGATCTCGACTACACTGACCAGCAAAACGAGACGGTGGCCGTCATCGTCCACATCGAAGGGAAACGGAGGAACGACAACGTCGAGGAGATCGTAGAAGCCGAGAGATCCGGTATACTCTTCTCCGGGCCCTACGGCCAGCGCCAGTCGCTCGAGATTCCCAGCCAAGTATGTGACGAGCGAGTGGAAGAACTGATGGGAGAAGTCTGTGAGAAGGCTGTCGACAGAGACGTCGGCGGTGGCGCGTACGCGGACAGGCCCGTCGATGGCCCAGCGATGAATAGACGCCGGCGTCCAGTACGTGACGGTCAAAGTCGACGCGGAGCTACTGACCGAGCGACTGGCTGACGTAACGAGGAGTATCGACCGCGCTGTCCGAGGGCCTGGCCAGCACGACGGTAGAAGGGATCGGCACCCTGTTTTATGTAGTTCTGCGCTGTTACCGTAGACACGTTATGACAAGCGATATCGAGACGCCGGAACTCTGCGAGCGATACGAACGGCTGTACACGGGCGCGCTGACCGACGTCCTCGACGACCACGACATCGTCGACCAGACCCTCCACCCCGACATCGCGCCACTCACCCAGGATATGCGGACCGCTGGCGTCGCCTATCCCGTCGTCGGCCGGCCCAACCGCGCGGTCGACGACGAGGAGAACATCCGAAACATCCTCGAGATGTTCGGCGACGCACCCGAGGACTCGGTGCTGATGTACGACACGAATGACGACCGGGCGGCCCACATCGGCGAGCTCTCCGTCACGTCGCTCAAGGCGAGGGGTTGTCGCGGTGCGGTCGTCGACGGCGGCGCGCGGGACGTCGCCTACATCCTCGAACGGGACTTCCCGGTGTTCGCCCGTTACAACACGCCGGCCGACGCCGTCCCTCGATGGGAGATTCTCGACTGGGGCGTCGATGCCGTGGTCGGCGGTATCGAAGTCTCACCGGGCGACGTCGTCGTCGGCGACGTCGACGGCGTCGTCGTGGTCCCCGAGGCGGTTCGCGAGGAGATTTTGCTTGAGGCCGAAGAACTCGTCGACACCGAAAACGAGGTTCGCGAGGCCGTCCGCGACGGCACGTTGCCGATAAACGCCTACGACGAGTTTGGCGAGTTTTGAGCAGTCACTCCTCGTCTTCTTCTACCAGGACGATGCCCCCGTCCACGAGCCGGTCGATCTCCGAGTCCTCGTATCCGATTTCTTGCAGGACTGCCACCGAGTGTTCGCCGCGCCGTGGCGGGCGTTGTCGGACCTCCATCGGCGTCTCGGAGAGTTCGACCGGCGACCCGGTAGTGGTGTAGGTCCCGCCGTTGGGATGCTCGACTTCGATGAGCATTTCGTTGTGCTGGACCTGCGGGTCGTCGGGCAGGTCCTCAATCCCCGACATCTCGACGGCCTGAACGTCGACGTCCACGAGGTCCTCGACGACACGTTCTGCGGGCATCTCGCTGGTTGCCGCCTCGATGGCGTCGTGGATCTCATCGCGGTGTTCGAACTGCTCTCGCTCCGAGTCGTACTGTTCGAGGCCGTCAACGTCGAGCGTGTCTGCCACGTGGTGCAGGTCGGCCATCCCGATCGCGACGTATCCGTCAGTCGCCTCATAGACGCCGTAGGGGGGCCACAGCGTCGGATGGCCGTGGGTCTTCCGGCCGCGCTCGACGTCGACATCCATATTGAGCGCGATCGTCGCCTCCTGGCACTGCAGATCCACCGCGGAGTTGAGTAGGCTGGCATCGAGTTTCTGCCCCTGGCCAGTTCGATCGCGATGGAAGAGCGCGAACATCACGTTGAGTGCGATCGAGGTCGCGGAGTGTTCGTCGATTACGACGGTGCCAGCCGGCGTCGGCGGGTCGTCGGACCGACCCGTGTACGAGGTCAGCCCAGTCATTGCCTGATACAACAGGTCCTGGCCGGGCCGGTCCGAATACGGACCGGTGGACCCGTAGCCTGAGGCCGAAACGTAAATGATGTCGTCGTTGACCTGCTGGACGTCCTCGTAACTCAGTCCTAGCCGCTCCATGACACCCGGTCTGAAGTTCTGCATTAGGACGTCCGCCTCAGCGATGACGTCGAGGGCGACCTCGCGTCCCTCGTCGGATTTGAGGTCGATAGGGAGGCTTCGTTTGTTTCGGTTCATCGTCAGAAAATAAGGGCTGACCCCCTCGTGGAACTTCCCCGCGGCGCTATAGTGACGGGAGGGTTCGCCTCGTGGCGGTTCGATCTTGATCACGTCCGCACCCATATCGCCGAGTTTCTGGGCGGCCCAGCCCCCCTGCATCAACTGCGTGAAGTCGGCGATCGTGATACCGGTTAGTGGCTGTCGCATACGGATAGACGATAGCGCCACTGACACAAAAAAACCACTGTCAGCCGATCAAGGCTCGCCGCCTGCGGGTCAGGTGTCGTTTACGCCGGTGATCGCGGCGATCTTGTCGTCGTCGTACCCGAGTTCTGCGAGGACCTCGGCCGTGTGTTCGCCCAATTCCGGCGGGCGCTGAGTGACAGCCTCCTCGGTCTCAGACATATCTACCGGGAATCCGGTCGTCTGGAAGGTCCCACCGTTGGGGTGTTCGACTTCGATGATCATCTCGTTGTGCTGGATCTGTGGGTCGTCTGCCACCTCCCCTGGCTTGGCGACTTCCACGGCCTGGATGTCCGCTGCCGAGAGGTGGTCGACGAGTTCGTCGATCTGCCACTGTCGGGTCTCGGCCTCGATGACGTCGTGGATTTGGTCCCGGTATTCGTACAACTCTGCTTGCGACTCGTACGTATCGAGTTCGTCCTCAAGGTCGAGCGTCTCTGCGACCAGCGGGAGCGGGGAGTACCCTAGTGCCAGGTAGCTGTCGGCCGTCTCGTAGATGCCGTAGGGCGGGTTGAGCATATGGTGACCGTGCATCTTTTCGCCCCGTTTCGGCTCGTTTTCGGAGTTCAGCGCGAACGTGATCTCCTGGCACATAAAGTCCACGGCGGAATCGAGGAGGCTCGCCTCCAGCTTCTGCCCCTCTCCGGTCCGTTCCCTGTGGAACAGTGCCGAGACGGTGTAGTACGCGATCAGCGTCGCGGAGTGTTCGTCGACGAACACCGTGCCGCCCGGCGTCGGTGGATCGTCCGCCCGACCGGTCAGCGCGGTCAGCCCGGTCATCGCTTGGTACAGCAGGTCCTGCCCTGGGCGTTCGACGTACGGCCCGGAGGAGCCGTAGGCGGACGCAGATACGTATATGATATCCTCATTGACCTCCCGAACGTCCTCGTAGCTCAGTTCCAGTCGCTCCATCACGTCGGGACGAAAGTTTTCCATCAGGACGTCGGCTTCGGCGATGATGTCGAGGGCGGCCTGGCGACCCTCGTCGCTCTTGAGGTCGAGCGCGACGCTACGCTTGTTTCGGTCCTTGGCCAGGAAGCCGGGAGCGACGCCGTCGAAGAATTCGCCGGCGAACGCGACCTGTCGCTCCGGTTCACCGTGTGGCGGTTCGATCTTGATCACGTCCGCGCCCATATCGCCGAGTTTCTGGGCGGCCCAGCCCCCCTGCATAAGTTGCGTAAAGTCTGCGATGACGATATCGTCCAGTATCTGTTGCATAGATAATCTCCAGATAGTAACGGCATAAGTACCCATCGGTTCCGGGGATTTAGTCTGTTTTCGCTCGACAACCGATCCGGGGCGTGAGCAGTAACTTCATTATTGTCGCTATCGGGCTTACAATCATCGTATGACAAGATCGCAGTGGACGCTCTCCGACGTGCTCCTCCGAGCGACGTCGCTGGCGCCGGACGGCGAGATAGCGACCAAGCGAGAGGATGGCGAGTGGCACCAATACACCTACCAGGACGCGTACGAACGCGTCTGCCAGCTGGCACACGCTCTCGACGAACTTGGAATCGGGGCCGGGAAACGGGTCGGGACGGTGGCGGCGAACCACGACCGGCACTACGAACTGTACTTCGCCGTCCCCGGGAGCGGGCGGAGCCTCCACACCATCAACCACCGGCTCCCCGACGAACACTTCGAGTACGTCGTCGAAGACGCCGAGGATGCCGTCCTCTTCGTTGATCCACAGTTCATCGAGCGCGTCGAGTGCCATCGCGACGCCTTCGAGGACGTCTCGGCGTTCGTCGTTCTCGACGACGAGGTGCCTGACACCGCCCTCGAACCTGTCACGGACTACGAATCACTGCTCGAAGGACGGCCCACCGAGTACGAGTGGCCGTCCCTCGACCCGGAGACCGAGTGTGGCCTGTGTCACACGTCCGGGACCACTGGGATTCCGAAGGGCGTCCAGCACACGCACGGGATGCTCGTCCGGGCGTGTAATATGATGCTTCAGACGGACACAGTCGCGGTCAGTGGGTCAGACGTCGTCTTCCCGATCGTGCCAATGTTTCACGGCTACGCCTGGGCGTATCCCTACGTGGCGACGATCGCTGGCAGCAAACTTGTCCTCGCCGACTCACACACGTCGCCAGAGGCGCTCACGAGCGTCATCGAGCGCGAGGGCGTGACCATCGCCAGCGCTGTGCCTACGATATGGCTCGACGTCGCCGCTTACCTCGACGAAAGCGGGAAATCCATTGCCGGCCTCGAACGGATCCAATCCGGCGGGAGCGCGGTTCCCGAATCGCTCATCCGGCGGTACGACGACGCGTTCGACGTCGAAATGATTCAGGCGTGGGGAATGACCGAGACGGCGCCGTTCGCGACTATCAGCAGAGCCCCCTCCGGGCTCGAAGCTGATTGCGGAGAGATCGATCTGTACGCGTCTCGGGCGAAGGCGGGCCGACCCGTCCCCGGAATCTCGGTGCGCGTTCGCGACGAGGACGGAGAATCCGCGCCCCGCGACGGAGAAACCGTCGGGGAACTCCAGGTCCGCGGCGAGTGGGTCATCGATTCGTACTACGAACGCCCAGACGCGGACGCGGACGGGTTTACCTGCGATGGCTGGCTGAGGACCGGCGACGTCGCGACGTGGGACAAGCGCGGCTTCGTCGACGTTGTCGACCGCAAGAAGGACATCATCAAGAGCGGAGGCGAGTGGATCTCCTCGCTGGAACTAGAGTCCGAACTTATGCGCAACGACGCTGTCGCAGAGGCCGCCGTCATAGCGGTGGACCACGACATCTGGCAGGAACGCCCGTTTGCCTTCGTCGTCACCGAGCGCGACCGGACCGTCGACGCGGAAACCTTGAACGCACACCTCCGCGAGCGGTTCCCGAAGTGGTGGCTTCCAGACGAGTATGAGTTCGTCGACGCACTCCCACGAACGTCGACCGAGAAGTTTGACAAACAACAACTCTCCAAACGCCTCGATTCCTGACTCGAGACGAGATTCAGACAGTCGACGGCGCTCTCGAGAGAGCGCTCATTGAAGCTTCCACTCGGGGTCGCGCTTCCCGAAGAACGCCTCCATTCCCTCCTCCATATCGTCCATCGAGAAGAGATACGAGAGCGAGTCGACAGCCTCCTCTTCCATCCCGAGCTGGCTGTTGAACGCGTTCTTGATCACGCGAGCGGACGTCGGCGAGATGGTCGTCAGCTGATCGACGCGCTCGGCGACGACGTCTTCGAACTCGTCGGCTGGCGCGACCTCGTTTACCAGCCCAACGACCTGTGCTTCCTTCGCGTCGAGTTTCCGCGTCGTCAGACAGAGTTCGCGCGCGTGACTGATCCCGATCATCTCCGCGTAGCGGACGAGCGCGATGCCGGGAGCCGCGTTGAGCAAAGCTTCGGGCTGCCTGAAGGTTGAGGACTCCGTTGCGATCGTCACGTCCGCAGAGGCGGCCAATTCACAGCCGCCGCCGTGAGCGATACCGTCCACCTTCGCCAAGACCGGCGTCTCGATTCGTTCGAGGGCTACAGCCCGATCCATCACGAACCGCGCGTAATCACGTGCGTCAGAGGCGTCCTGGAAGTCGAGATCGCTGATGTCGTCGCCCGAGGAGAACGCCTTCCCATTCCCCGAGAGCACGATGACGCGGACGTCCTTGTCCCCGTCCGCCGCTTCGAGCGCGTGTTCGAGTTCGTCCCACGTCTGCTCAGCGAGGCAGTTCAGCTTGTCCGGCCGGTCAAGAGTGATACGCGATACGTGTCCGTCCGTCTCCTGGATGAGATGCTCGTACTGCATCGTCTGTTGATTGGACGAACGGTTATATAAAAATTCCCACGCGACGAGTGTCTAAAGCAGTCGTTGGCCGTCCCCGTCGAACAGCCAGATTTGGTCTATCTCGAAGTCCACGGACACGGACTCTGTACCTCCCGGGATCTTCTCCTGGGGAGTGACCGCCGTGAGGTCGTAGTCGTCGGCCGTCAGGTGGACGGCGTCGCGCGCGCCGTGGGGTTCGATGACTGACACGTCGGCATCGAATAGCTTTTCGTCGGCGTCCAACTGGAGATACTCGGGTCGAACGCCCAACTGAACGTTCCCCTGCTCGCCGCCCTGGTATCGGTCGACCTGCTCGTCCGACAGCGGGAAGCGGAAGAAGTCGCCAACGACATCGTAACCCTCGCCAGTGGAGACAACCTCGACAGGTAGCATATTCGTCGAGGGCGATCCGATGAACGACGCGACGAACTGGTTGGTCGGCTCGTTGTAGATCTCGTATGGGGAACCGATCTGCTGGATCCGGGCGTCGTCCATCACGACGATCTTGTCTCCCAGGGTCATCGCCTCCTCCTGGTCGTGGGTGACGAAGATCATCGCCGTCTCGAGTTCGCGCTGGAGTTGCTTGACCTCGACGCGCATCTGGTCGCGGAGCTTCGCATCGAGTGCCGAGAACGGTTCGTCAAGCAGGAACGCGGCCGGTTCCATCACCATCGCTCGGCCGAGGCTGACCCGTTGTTGCTGGCCACCCGAGAGCTCGTCGGGGCTCCGGTCGAGCATCGACTCGATGCCGAGCATTTCGGCAACCTCCCGAACTCGCTCGTTCTTCTCGTCCTTGCTCATATCCGTGGTCATGTCAAGGCCGAACGCAATGTTCTTTCTAACAGACATATGGGGGAACAGCGCGATGCTCTGGAAGACAAACGCCAAGTCCCGGTCTTTGGGCTTCTCGTAGGTCATCTCCTCGTCACCGATGTAGATGTGACCCGAATCCGGGACGTCGAGGCCCGACAGACACCGGAGCGTCGTCGTCTTGCCACATCCGGAAGGTCCCAGCAGTACAACGAAGTCGGTCGGGTTGATCTCGAGGTTAATGTCCGCGCAGGCGACGATCTCCCCGTTGTCGAACGTCTTCCGGATGTTCTCCATCCGGATGGTTCCCTTCCCGGCGTCGACAGAGTCACCGATGTCGTCTTTTGTGGATGAGGAATCAGCTTCCATTGCCATAGGAAAGCATTCCAAACTCTCATACATAAACATTATTGTTACTGGAACGACCGATGACGCGGTCCGCAGGCTCGAACCAAGACAGTAAAAAATAGGCGTGTAACGTTCAGATCGTTGCGATTCGACCGCGGGAACCGTCAGTCATCAGACTCGGTGCATACCTTCCCGCCCTTGGACAGTCGTGCGGCGACGCCAGTGATGAGGTCCTCCTGATCGCCGACAACCGCCACCTCGCCGCGTTCGACGAAGGCCTCGCGGGGGTCGACATCGGACGTCTGACCACCGCTGGCGTCAGGTCAATGGCGAACCGCCCCAGTTCCTCGTACATCAGGACTTGCTGTGGGTGTCTCTTCGACTCGCGGCCTCGAAGGCGATGTCGAACTCGTCCGCGTACTCTCTGACACTCCACGACCGGCAAAACGGTCGTGTTTAGTTAAATGTCAGAGTAATATTCAACGTAGAAGAGCTGCAACGTCGATAATTACTAGGCAAGCTGCGATTCCGGTTACGGTTAGTAACGTAATCAATACCAAACTGTGAACGGAACGCAGACGTCTGAGACTACTCGAAACCTCACGAATCAGCTGCTACACAAAATAATTACTCTCAGTATTAACTAAACACGACCGAAAAACCAAGGCAAAAGTTTATCCTTTTACAATCGAGTTCAGAACTATGGCGCCGGAAACCCTGAAACAGGTGCTGGAGTCGACGGACAATATCGCAGACACGTTCCGGAACACCGACATAAACTGGCAACCGTATGTATTCCCGGACGAGTACACGAACTGGATCGAGGAACAGCGGGCGGTCCACGAGTCGGTCGCAGTCGTCGACCAGTCGGTCCATATGGAGGTTCTGGACATCAAAGGACCCGACGCGATCGACCTGCTCGAGTACGTCTGTGTGAACAACTTCGAAAAGGCCAGGACCGGGGAGCCACCCCAGGCGATCAACTACGTGGCGTGCAACCCCGACGGGTACGTGATCAGCGACAACATCGTCTTCCACCTGGGCGAAAACGAGTTCAAGTCCGTCGGTGCAGAGTGGCCCCACAACTGGATCCGGTACAACGCCGAGGCCGGTGACTACGACGTTCAGACGGAGGTCACCTATCATCCCGATATGTACGGTCAGCAGGATCCGGAGAACTTCAGGTTCCAGGTCCAGGGACCGAACGCGCTGGAAGTTATGGAAGAAGTCGTCGACGGGTCATTGCCAGAGATTCCGTTCTTCCAGATGGATACGATCGAGATTGATGGCGTTGAGACCTACGCGCTCAGCCACGGGATGGCGGCGATGCCCGGACTGGAGATTTTCGGTCCACACGAATACCACGACGAGGTTCTCGACGCGATCTTCAACGCGGGCGACCAGTACGGCATCCGGCAGCTGGGCTCGAAAGCCTACAAGACCGGCAAGATCGGTTCGGGCTGGTTCGTCGCATCGGTACCGGCCATCTACGACCACGACGAACTGGACGGGTACAGAGAGTGGCTCGGCGCCGACAGCAGGGAGGCGAGCCTGTCGCTGGGGGGGAGCTTCGACTCGGACGACATCACCGACTACTATATGACGCCGATGGAACGGGGACAGGACCATATGGTGGACTTCGACCACGAGTTCGTCGGCCGGGAGGCCCTCGAAGAGATGGACCAGGAACGCGAGCGGGTGACACTCCTGTGGGACGCCGAGGATGTTGTCAACGTCTATGCCTCGCTGTTCGGAGACGGTCCCACCAACAAGTTCATCGATATGCCCGACGTCGCGAACCAGTGGTCGTCCATCCACTACGACAAGATACTGAAAGACGGCGAGGTCGTGGGACTCTCGAAGTACCCCGGCTATCTCGTCTACGAGCGGAAATTCCTCTCGCTGGCGACAGTCGACCTTGAGTACAGCGACCCCGGGACCGAGGTGACGTTCGTCTGGGGCGACCAGACAGACAAGCGCCGGGTCGAACGCCACGACCCCGTCGAGATCGGCGCGACCGTCGCCGAGGCACCGTACGTCCGGGGCGGTCGGCGGCAGATGTAATTGGAGATTCCTGACGATCCTGGGTTTGGCGTCGAATTGAACCGCTAAACACTCGTCCCACTGAACGGTCTTCATATACCGGTCGCAGAAACGTGGTTGCAAGCACTCATCGTCTGCTGCAATTAGCTAATCTGACCAATGCCAGTATAGGGGTAGTTGCTCACCGAGGAGTTTCGAGCGGAGTTTCCTCCCCGGATTAATTCGACTACCGTCTCCTCTTTTCCTCGTCTATATCCCCGAGATCTCCCCGAGAACGTGCGACCAGTCACATTGGAGTCGGCCCTCAATGATGACGGTCCTATGATTCGCCTTGTCGTTACTGCTTCCATCTACCTACGCCCCGATCGGAAACGACAGTATAGTGACGTCGATGATGGTTCCGTTGAGACGTATGGCGATGTCTCGATATGTAATTCACGCGCTCGGAGGTTTCCTCGGTTAGTAGGCAGGTACCGCAGAACGCGTATTAATTAGAAGATATGCAGAGGAGATTACATATCCTTACGACCGCCGCGGACGTACGGCGAGGCCGCGACAGTCGCCCTAATCTCGGTCTGCTGGTGGCGCTCGACGCCTCGTTTCTTCGAATCGTCCCCCCAGATGAACGTCACTTCAGTCCCCGGATCGCTGTATTCGACGTCGATGGTTCCCAGGGAAAGCATTTCACGCTTGTAGTAGAGGTATCCCGGGTACTTCGAGAATCCGACGTGTTCTCCGTCCTTGAGAACTGTGTCGTAGTGCGTTTTCGACCATGTATTCGCCGTGTCAGGCAAGTCGATATATTTTTTTGTCTCTCCCTCGCGGAACAGCGACGCGTAGACGTCGACGACGTCCTCCTGGTTCCAGACGAACGTCACCCGCTCGCGCTCCTGGTCCATCTCTTGGAGGGCTTCTTTCCCGATAAAATCGTGGTCAAAGTCGATGAGCGGCCCCCAGCCCCGCTCCAGCGGGTCCATATAGTAGTCGGTGATGTCGTCGGAGACGTAGCTTCCCCCAATTGATAACTGTGCTTCAATGGTGTCGATGTCCAGCCACTCCCTGTACCCTTTCATTTCGTCGTTCTCGTAGATTGCAGGCACAGACATTACGAACCATCCCGAGCCAATCTTACCGGTCTTGTAGGCCTTCGAGCCCAGTCGCCGGATGCCGTACTGCTCACCTGCGGCGAGGATCTTCTCGAGGACGTCGTCGTGCGCCTCGTAGGGACCGAAAATTTCCAAGCCGGGCATTGCCGCCATCCCGTGGCCCAGCGCGTAGGTTTGGACGCCATCAATCTCGATCGTATCCATCTGGAAGAACGGAATCTCTGGCAGTGACCCGTCGACGACTTCTTCCATAATGTCGATCGCGTGCGGTCCCTGAATCTGGAATCTGAAGTCTGGAGGAGACCCACCTTCGACGTATGGATCGTAGAGCGAGCGAGTCGTCACGTCTAGGTCGCTGATCCCGGCGTTATACTTGATCCAGTTGTTAACGTAGTTTTCGCCGACTGCATCGAACGTCTCCTCCCCCAAGTAGAAGAGGATGACGTCACCGATCACATATCCTTCGTGATTGCACACGACCAAATTGATTGCCTGCGGCGGATCCTCGGTCCGGATTCGAGTGAAGTTGTTGATTCCGAGATGAGCCAGTAAGTCGACGGCCTCGGGCCCCTCGATACGAAGCGTCTCCATATGGAAGGACTGGTCGACGATCCCGGCCGATTCGCGGACAGCGCGCTGTTCTTCGATCCAGTTGGTGTACTCGTCGGGGAAGACGTACTGATCGAGTCCGCCGAGATCGTTGTTCCGGAACGTTTCGACAGGATTCTGGATTGATTGCAGGAAGTTCTCGAGATTCTCAGCCATACTTGCATCTGTAACTTTTGTTTATACGTATTAAAACCCAGGTAGACGTTTGCCCCAAGTAGTCTGATCAGCTAATTTCGCGCGAAGCCGAATAATTGATTCCGGGGTAATTGCGTGAATGTGGTTGAAAACAGTGAGAGCGGGGGTCATTCATCGTCATCCCTCGCTGAAAGTTTGTTAGACGGTGTTCTGAATCCCACCGTCTCGTGGTAGAATCGGATCCGGCCACCACCGACCTGCTTGCAGCCGCGGCATTCGATTGAGGCGATTACTGATCAGTATTTCGCGATAGACCGCGAGTGAGGATGCCCAATAGAGGGTGTTCTCGTCACCGTACCGAGACGACGTCGGACATCGGCAGGTTGAGCGACGGCGATGTCGTTGAATTCGAGTTCGAGGGTGTCAGTACACTAAAAAATACATTCGCGCCGATTGAGACGCGGTCGATACTCTCAATTTAGGTTTCGGATTTCCGTTCGATCATCAGCTGTCTTTCGCAGGCAAGAACTGTCTCTTCGCGCTGGTTCTTGACGTCGATCTTGGTCGTGACGATGCCATACTCTTCGGACCGTTCTGACTTGTCCGTTACCTCTGATTTGACGTGAATCGTATCTCCGAGCATCGTAGGTTTCACGAACCGCATCGACTCGAAGCCGTAGAGGAACGCGTGCTCGTTCTCGGGGGCTTCAAGCGCAGCGGCGATGCTGAGAACCAGTAACCCATGAGCAATTCGGCCACCGAAGTCGGACTTACTTGCAAACTCCTCGTTAGTGTGGTACGGGTGGAAATCGCCAGACACGCCGGCGTAGTTGACGACATCAGCTTCCGTGATCGTACGTGCTTGGGAGACGCCTTCCTCGCCAACGTCAATCTCCTCGTAGTACCTGTTTCGTTCCATACAACGACCTTCCATACGGTCAACCGCTATTTTACTTTTTCTCCCGGTAGGAGGCAATACCCGTCTACGCCGCGACTCCTGCATAATTTTTCCATACAATATACTCATTTTGCAAAGCAACACAGTTCTTGACCAGCTGAACTTTTCCCGGGATTATAATAAATGAGGCTGAGGGATTGGCGGTTGTTTTGGAGAGCAAAACATATTTGTTCCCTGGCTAAATATTAGCGAGATATGGGAACAAGTCGTGATCATTCCATTCAGTCACTTGAAACGTCTCTTGACATCCTCGAAGCGCTGGTTCAAACTGACGCTGGAACGGTCTCGGAGCTCGAAGCCGTTCTGGAGCCATCGAAGAGTACGATATACCAGCACCTCGAGACGCTCAGGCGACGCGGGTACGTCGAGAAGCACGACGACCATTACAAACTTGGACTGGGACTCGTTACTCTTGGCGGCTACTGCCGGGACAATATAGAATTGGTCAAACACGGCCGATCGGTAGTCGAGGAGGTAGCCGATGCCACGGGCGAGTACGTCACGCTCGCCGCCGAGCATCAGTTCCGATCGATGCACGTGTATCGGATCGAAGGGAAGGGAGCGCTATCGATGGACACGTACCTTGGGTCGCAATTCCAGCTCCACGCGACGGCGACCGGGAAAGCAATGATGGCCGCTATGGAGCCAGAGCAGGTCGACACCTACATCGAGGAGGTGGGCCTCACAGCGTTTACTGACCAGACGATCACTAACCCTGATGAACTACGCGCAGAGCTGGCAGACACCAAAGAGCGCGGATACTCTCTCGAAGATAACGAGCGGATCGATGGGTCACGAGGCATCGGAGTTCCGGTAACCAAACGGACGACCGGTGAGACGCTGGGTGTTCTCGCCGTTGCCGGGCCAAGTAACCGCATCAATGGCCCCCGGTTCCGTGAGAAGTTACCAGACATCCTCCAGCGCCACGTAGAGGTGATTGAACTTAATATCGTCTACTCCTAAGTCCATCAGGCACAGAACCGTCAGTTCACTAATGGGAACGCCTAATATCCATTGGTTTCCATACTTGATATGCGCGGATTAGCAAAGACCGCCGGCAAAGCGGGGTGTATCGACGTGATCAACGTGGACCGACCGGAGATCCAATCCGGTGAGGCACTCGTGGAGGTGGCCTACGCGGGGCTATGTGGGAGCGACGTTGGTATCTATGAGTTCGAAAACGCCTACGACTTTATGGACTTCCCACGGATCCTCGGCCACGAGTATGCCGGAACGGTCGTGGAAGTTAGTGACGACGTGACGCGGGTGTCTATCGGTGACCGCGTCGTAGAAGCACCAAACCACGGCTGTGGCGAGTGTTTCCGGTGCAAGAGTGGGACACCGAACCTCTGTCAGGACTTCACCATCACCGGCGTCCACCACGACGGCGCTTTCACCGACTACGTCGCCGTCCCGGAGCGGTTCCTCTTTTCGATTCCAGACGACCTGTCGCTCAGGGCGGCGGCCGCGACTGAACCCACCGCTGTCGCCGCTCGTACCGTCTGCCGGAACTCCCGAACGACGGCGGGTGACCGGGTCCTCGTTGAGGGCCCCGGTCCGATCGGCCTCCTGACGGCGATGATCGCCCGTCGACAAGGTGGCGACGTCGTCGTCACCGGTGTCGACCAAGACGAGCGAGTCCGGCTTCCGACTGCACGCGAACTCGGCTTCGACACCGAGAACGTCGCCGAACGGGATATCGAGACGGTCCGGGGGGAGTACACCGGAGGCCGCGGGTTCGATGTCGTCTTCGACGCCACGGGTCACGAGTCCGGCTTGGTCGGCGCCGCCGACGCCGTCCGGAAGGGAGGTCAAGTAGTCGTTGTTGGCCAAAGCGGACACGTATCGCTCGATTTCACCCCCTTCATCCGTGGCGAAATCGACCTCCAGTGTTCTTACGCCGCCACGTGGCCTGACTTTGGTCGGGCGACGGAACTTCTTCGATCTGGTGCGGTCAATGTCGACCCGCTCCTTGACGACGGATTCACACTGGCCGACGAGGAGGGGCTGTTTAAGGCGGCTATGCACGGCGAGACGATCAAGCCCCTGATTGAATTCGCCGGGGAGAATGGGTAGGGTAACGTCCGCTCCTCACCGGGCTATCCACGAAATCGCCGACGAGATCGGCCCGTCTCTCTACAACGACCTTCCATACGGTCAATCGCTATGTTACTTTACCCCCGGTAGGAGCCATACCTGTCTACTCCGCCATTCCTGCATAATTTTCTCATACAATATATCCATTTTGCAAAGCAACATAATTTTTGATCAGAAGAGCCTCACCTGCAACAAGCTCCTAACGGGTGTTTTGCGAGATCTCGCAGTTGTAGCAACAGCGTTTCGAACTCCTCAGACAAGTGCTTGTCTGAGAAGATCGCAGGTGCGATCAACTTTGTGACGCTCCGCTCAAATGGACAATCTGAACTATCAATTCGAGCATAATATTACAATGCTACTGTTGTAATTCTAAAATTAAATCAACTCTATAGGTGGAAAACCGTTAGTTTTGATTCAAACTGTATTTATTATAGTTTATACTCTAGAATTTGGATTAAATTTAAATTTTAGTACACTTCCTCAGAATTTACAGACATTAATCATATAAATTACATATTTGGCTCTGGTGAATCACCTTACCGCGCTTGATTTTATGATTTCACTGCTCGTTTGATGTTGTAAACGACACATTTCAAGACAGGGTCACGGAATTCTCGTTAGTATGAACGCGATAATTCGTCCGGCGGCAGTAGTGCTTACTGGCATTTTCGCGGTCGAAGATCGTACGCGGTTGCGAATCGGGGCGCAGATCATATGTACGCAACGTTTTACTCGGTCGAGTATCCGCTCGTTCCGCAGGAGGAGGCGGTCACCCCCGAGGGAACGGTCGGGAAAGTGGATCGGCTCATCAAGCGCGAGAACTCGATGGCGTTGAATGACAGCGGCGTCGTCTGCAAGTTCTCGCGAAACTTTACGACAACAGAACGGGACGAGGTGCTCTTCGATGCGGATTTCTCGCGACTACTGGCTGTCAGAGCACGGATCGTCACGCTGGAGCGACATTTCAACAACCAGCGTGGTTTCGATAGGGAAGACGATAGACTACCGTACGAACTTCCTGAGTTCGACACGGCATTGGACGAATACTATGAGGGACGGGGATGCTGTTCGGATGGCGTCGTTCCGCAGCGTCGCATCTCGGAATGACAGGTGCAAAATTTTAGAGTACTCACGTCCACTTTTCTTACCTGCCAATACACCTCTTGTCCTCCACGGGTGATCCGGTCTCGGTGGCGTGTCTGTATCACATCAAAGATGATAAAATTTGGACTTGCTTCTGTAGCGCACGATGCGAACCCGCGACTGATCCTTTAGGCTGCACCCTTTACGACGCCGGGACAGTCTGGAGCATCGGCGCCGTCTTCCGTCAAGATAACAAGAGTCAAGCCGTTCAATCGAACCTTTCTAGCCATAACGGCATTCGCCCAAGACTAAAGAATCAGTTATTGTCGCCTACGCATAATTTCAATAGTGATGTGCAACGGGAGCAAAGCGGACGAAGTCTTTGTCGGGACGTTTCTGCGAGACCGATATCAGCATAAAAAATTATCCGGCATAGCCGGAAAATTTCGATGCTGATTTGATTAATATAGTCGATGGGAATAGTTCTGATTAATTCGATAGAACCATCGCAGAGACTGAGAAACTGACCGTTGTAGTAACAAGGGTACACCTGTTATCGAAAGAGGTCGGTCTCGGAAATTCTCAAAAAGTAGGAGCCCTGTCGCTTAGATAAGTTTATCCGGCAATGCCGGATGTCGTTCGGAATCAGGTTCGATGTTAGTCAGGATTCACCCCAACGTGCGACGTGTCCCGCTAAGCAAATCTAAATACAATTCACTATTGAATAAGTAGTGTACGAGAGGCAGATCCGACTACTATTCCCGATAACAGGGTTCGATCAAAGTCGATGTCTCGGACAGTCAAGTGAGTACAGCGATTCAAAGCTTCTCCCGCGAAAATAAAGAGTCATCCTAAATATCGTATAAATCCGATCCAGCTGTTAAGTCGATCTCGACGCTTGACTCACTGATTTCAGGTTCGTGTGCGATGGCCTGATTCGTTTATATTTTGTGAATTGAATCATATACCGATTTGATTTGGATGCTTGGTGGTGGTCCCTATGGGTCGTGTTTAGTTAAGCACCAGAGTAATATTCGACGTGGAAGAGCTACAACGTCGATAATTTACCAGGCAAACTGAGTTTACGATTACAATTAGTAACGTAATCAACGTCAAACTCTGAACGGAACGCAGACGTGTGAGAATACTCAAAACCTCACAAATCAGGTGCTACACAAAATAATTACTTACAGGGTTAACTAAACACGACCAGAAATTTATGTGAAAAAGCGATGTTGAGTGGACCATTTCCTTATAGTAAGTATATAGCCAGATATCACATAGGTACAAAGGGTAGCCACTGGTAGAAACCACCCATTGAGATTCTCGACAAGTACAGATCTGCGCTTGAATTAAACCACAAAACAATCGTTCCGTGAGGCCGTTTTCAGCCAGTGTATTCACACTTTCTTGCTGGCCGGGCTTTACATCGACTCCCGACCGCCGGTAACATAAGGAGCTGGTGCGACTGTCGCCCGGATTTCCACGGGCTTGTGCTGTTCGACACGCTGCTTATTGGACTGGTCGCCCCACTCAAACGTCACTTCCGTCCCTGGATCGCTATAGGCGCGATCGATCGTCCCTAAGGACAACATCTCACGTTCGTAGAACAGATATCCGGGGTACTTCGAGAGGCCAACTATCTCTCCATCCTTCTTGACTTTGTCGTAGTGACTCTTCGACCATGTATTCGCTGTGTCGGGCATATCGATGAACTTGCTCGTCTTTCCGTCCCGGAACAGAGAGGCGAATACGTCGATGACGTCCTCCTCGTTCCAGACGAATGTGACCCGCTGTCGCTGCGGCTCGTTGACCATCTCCTCAAGCGCCTCTCGCCCGACGAAGTCGTGGTCAAAATTCACAAGGTGACCCTGACCGCGCTCCATTGGCGTCATATAATAGTCTCTGATGTCGTCAGAGACAAAGCTGCCACCGATAGAAAAGGTTGCCTCCGTACCCTCAGCGTCAAGCCACTCCCGGTAGCCTTTCATTTCCTCATTCTCGTAAATCGCTGGAACGGGGCCGACAAGCCATCCAGAGCCGATTTTCCCAGTCTTGTACGCCTTCGATCCAAGCTGACGAATGTCGTACGCTTCACCTGCGGCGAGGATTGCATCGAGTACCTCACCGTGGTACTCATACGGCCCGAATATCTCCAATCCTGCTGTAGCTGCCATTCCGTGGCCTAGAGCGTATACATCGTGGTTGCAGATTTCGATAACGTCCATCTCGAAGAGCGAAATTTCCGGTAGCGAGCCGTCGACGATATCTTCCATTACGTCAAGAGCGTTCGGCCCCTGGATCTGGAACCGGTACCGTGGGGGCATCGCATTTTCCATATACGGGCTGTATGGGGTCTCCGTTTCGACATCGTAATCCAGCGTCTCAGAAGTGTACCGGATCCAGTTGTTCGCCCAGACCGAGCCTACTGAAGAGAACTCGTTCTCTCCTAAATAAAACAGGATCTGGTCGCCAATGATGTATCCATTTGGATTGCACATCAGTAAGTTAATCGCCTGTGGCGGGTCCTGACTGCGTATCTTCGAAAAACTGTTTACACCGATGTTCTCCAAGAAGTCGATTGCTTCCGGCCCCTTGACAAAACACGGCTCCATATGATACGACTGATCAACAATAGCACACGACTCTCGAACGGAACGCTGTTCCTCAATCCAGTTCGTGTGTTCATCGGGGAATACGTACTGATTGAACTCTAAATCAGCGTCACGTAACATATCGACAGTACTGTCGACGGACTCAAGACGTGCTTGTAGGCTATCGGACATCGTTCGGAAACGATTTACCAAGCAAATAAATGTTTTGTATAATCCATTGAATCAGCGGACAGCGTAGGGATCACTGTTTGAGTGCTTGTTCGAGGTTGTAGACTGTGGTGGTGAGAACGAGTTCTCTAAATTCACCGTAAAACGCGCTCGGCCTGACAGCGGAGCCAAATCGGCGCTGAATGACCGAGACGGCATTTTCGAGCGTCCAGCGTTGTCCCTAGAGTTCGCTGACCAACCGTCCGTTATGCGCGTGATCGTAAGTGGGGGAACAGCCGGTGTTTGATGAGTGGTCGGACGCTCTCCGAGCGGAGAGCATCCCTCAACGACTGGTCACCGTAGCCCTTGTCAGCCGCGAAACTTTCGATTCCCTCGAAATTGTTAAGTGCGACTCGACGGCCACTCCGGTTGTCGTGACGCCAGTATGCCGAACAGTGTCAATCCAAAACGACACACGACCCCGCATCGACTAACGCCGTCGTTTTCAGCGGGCGTATGTGGCGATTCGAGCGATCTCGGTAATGGCTGGATGCCGCTTGACGGTCAAAGAAGGTGTCATCCAGGGCGCTCTGCTCCCCAGGATCGCAGGTGGTCGCTGACCGGTGGAGCAGTTGGCGCCAGATGCGGGTGGGTACCCGCTGGAGCGCCCGCCACAGCGTCGCGAGTCCCGGAAATTCGGTCCTGGCCAACTGCAAGACGGCGCGTACTCGGTTCATCTCGCTGGCCCAATCGACGATTTCCGCGTAGCTCGCGTCCATATGAACGCGAAGAAAATGCAGCGTCAGGTGCTTCCAGTCGGCAAATCCGTGGCCAGCCGGGTCACTCACCACCGCCGTGGGGCTGGCGGCACAGCGCTTTTGAGCGAGCGACGCTCTCCTGCCGCCGTCTTCGGGTTCAATAGAGCAAACACGACGAAATATCTAAACAAAACCTTTTTATTGATAACCGTGTATCCTTGATTACTTGGGGAGCCGTAGGTTCTCCTTGATAAAAAATGAAAGCAATTATTCAAACCGGACCGCGCTCCGTTGAGACACGAGAACAAAAAATTCCCTCAATCGAATCCAACGAAGTGCTTGTAAAGGTCCACACCGCCGGTCTTTGTGGGAGTGACGCCCACGCATACAAATACGATGACGGATACGAGTGGATCCCTATCCCGCGAATTATGGGCCACGAGTATTCAGGTGAAATAGTTACTGTGGGGGACGACGTTAATGGATTCATCGAAGGGGATAAAATAGTTGAGGAACCGATTCACGAGTGTGGGCGGTGCTTCCAGTGTAAAAATGATCAAGAGAATGTCTGTCAGAATTTTTCAATAACTGGCCTCCATCGGGATGGTGCATACGCAGAATACGTCGCCGTCACTCCAGAACACCTCCACGCCGTTCCCGACAGCGTCTCGCTGCAACATGCTGCTATCACCGAACCGACGAGCATCGCAACACGGGCGGTCTTCGAGCAGTCCGTCACCACACCAGGAGACCACGTTCTCGTAGAAGGTCCGGGTCCGATCGGAACCCTCATCGCGGCCGTCGTCAACTCGCTTGGTGCCAATGTCGTCGTTTCGGGACTTGAACAGGACGCTGCCTACCGACTGCCGCTGTTGAACGACCTAGGTATCGAGACAGTGAATATGGCGGCCGAGAGTCTTGAGGAGCGAACCGACGAACTGACCGATGGAATCGGGTTCGACATCGTATTTGACGCGACAGGACACCACTCCGGTGCTGGCATAGCGCTCGAAAAGGTTCGAAAAGGAGGGCAGATTGTCGTCGTAGGCATTCCTAACGAGGAGAGCGAGATCACGCTCACGTCTGGTGTTCGTGGCGAGATTGATATTAACACCTCGTACGGATCGACTTGGTCGAACTTCGAACAGGCACTCCGACTAATGGAACGTGGCGAGATTGCGGTCGATACAATCCTCGACACTTCTTTCAGTACGGATGAGCCGACCCGAGCGTTCGAGGCGTTCCTCAATTCTGAGTCCTGCAAGCCCATATTCCAGTTCGGGGCCTGAGCGTAACGAATGCGGCTAAACGGTCAATAGTCCGTACTTGTAATCTCGGAACCCACTTTTGTATTCATCGAGTTCTGGGAATTATTCGTGTTAAATACTAAAACTCTCGATGACAAGGGTGTCAAAGTTAGTGTACAGTGAATTTACGGTAATCTTCGAGATGAGCCTAAATCGCGATACAGCGAGAGGTAGAATGTAGAGTTACAGTAATTTTACCGTAAATTAGGGTCGTGGTTAGTTACGGATGAAGAGTGAGGCGGTGTGCTTTTGTGGTACTCTATGCCAGAAATCGCCCGCCTCACCGGATGTACGGACTGGATTGATTTGGATTTTGTGGAGCGACAGCGGATGCCCGAGCGTGCGATGAAGTTCGGTATCCTCGAAGAACTTGGTGTCGAACGATCTCGAAAAGCAATCTACGATTGGGTGCAGAAGGCTGACCTACAGCCCCCAGAAAGTCGAACTCCGAATCACATTGCGGTTGACGAAACCGTGATTCGAACCAATAATCAGGCTCTGTTGAAATCCTCAATTGGTAATATGTTCTCGGCGTCCTGCTGGATGTACAGCGCGTATCTCGCGCGTGAGTACCCCAATTTCGCTGAGGCTGGGATCGTTCGATTCAGAGCGTGTATGGAACGGCGGAACAGTCGCTACACTCGTGCGTTTTGTTAGTCAAAGTTCTCACCTTGGGAGCAAGAAACAAGCATATTCGAGCGCATCTCGTTGCTGATGGTGGATATACTGCTAGTGGTCGGCGTGACGTTGTTGGTCGCGTTTGTCTTCGGCGAGGCCCTCGAACGGGTGGGTGAACCTGCTCTCGTCGGTGAGATCATCGCAGGACTGGTTCTCGGGCCGTCTATCATTGGTCTCATTGACTACGATGAGACATTCGCCGTGTTCGGGATGATCGGCGCAATGCTTTTTTTTTCGATATCGGCTACGAACACCTCGACCTCACAGAACTCCTGTCAGTTGGTTCTGCCGCCATCAGTATCGCGCTATTTGGAATGATAATACCCGCAGGCACCGGCCTCGTACTCGGCCTCGCGTTCGACTATAGCGTCGCCGAGAGTGCTTTTCTGGCACTCGCGCTCTCGGTGACTTCTATCGCCGTAACCGCTCGAACGTTACTTGACCTACACCAGCTCGATTCGCGTGTCGGGCGTCGTGTTGTCGGGGCCGCGATCGTGGACGACGTCGTAGGCCTTCTCGCGTTTGCACTGCTCTTGCTCGCAGTCTCCGGGGACGGTACCATCGAGGCCGTGGCGACTCTTGGACAAGTGATTGGGTTCTTTGCCCTGGCGGTGATCGCTCGGTTCACCGTTATCCAACAACTCTCGTCACTGCTGGCGCGCTCACGACAGATAGAAGCAGACATACTGGCCCTCTTTAGTGTGATCTTCCTCGTTAGTTTCAGCGCGGAGGCGGTCGGTCTCGATGTTACTCTCGGAGCGCTCATTATTGGGCTGCTTGTGGGTGAAGATGAGCGTCTCTCGCGGTTGGAAGTTCGTGAGGGTATCGCCGGTATCGCGTACGGGATGTTTATTCCGCTTTTTTCGCAGGCGTGGGAGCACAAATCGATCTCCGTGTCCTGACCACTCTTGACGCATTCGTCATCGCCGTCGTTACATTCGGTCTAACAGCGAAGTTTGTCGGCGGGTTCGTCGGCAACCTGATTGCGGGCGGAGATATCCGCGAGTCCGCCGCGATCGGCGTCGGTATGACTCCGAAGACGGGAGTCGGACTGGCGATCATCAGCACCGCTCTCGCAGCGGGATTCATCTCAGGACGGCTGTTCTCGGCCTTCGTAGCGCTCGTACTGGTGTCCGTATTGATCTCGCCATCTCTTCTCCAAGCTATGTTGAGCCGAACAAACAGGCCCGACTAACGACGCTTTGAGATATGCGCGTTGTATCTCGCACGGCTGTCGAACTGCTTCTTTGGCTCTGTTGAAACCCTCAGCTGTTGATACAAACGGCGTGCTGCATACAGGGCGCATATCGGCCACTTCCAGAAGTCACAGATGTGAATTAGTTGTGCTCAATATCGACAATATTATGAAAAAGTGGAGCCTACCACCGGATATGACTCCCCTCCAAATGTTCGGAATCAACCCACTCGGTAGTTTAGTGCTGGCACTTATAGTCCCGTTCGTTATCGTCCTTTTTGGGACGTACTTAGGGGTCCTCGGGGCGCTACAGACGTTCTTCGGTGAGTCGTCGTGGCAGGACGTCTCGACCGTTGAGGAAGAGTGAGAGTGGTCAATTGACCCCGGGAGTTAGTGATAGATACACCCTCGTTATGCAGCATTACCGCTGAAACCTATCACCGATTGAGGGTTTCAACAAGGCCAATAATCAGCAATTCTGGCTGTACGCTGCCGCCGATCCCGAGACAAACGAGTTGCTTCATTGCGGCTGTTTTCCACAACAATGACCGCAGTAACCAAGACGTTTCTCTGAGAACCTCGCCAGAAACACAACGCCGAATCCACCGTTTTTATGCTCGATAGCGCTCAACACCTCCAAACTAAACACGACCTAAATTAGAACGCTAAGGTTGACACCCCTTCCGGTAGTAGCGGAAATGCTTATATACATATTGTAATATATATTTAGTAGGATGTCATCGACAATCCCCGTGAAGGCGGCCAAAAACTCGATGAAGATCGTTGAAGCACTCAGGGAACTCAACGGAGCTGGAGTCTCCGAGGTGGCGCAACACGTGTCTATGCCCACCAGTACGGTTTATGATCATCTCCAGACACTCACGCAAGAGGAATATCTGATAAAAGAAAATAACCAGTACTATATTGGGGCTCGGTTTCTCCAATTAGGCGATTATGCCCGTTCGCGGCGCAAGTTGTTCACGATCGCTCAGCCGGAAATTGACAAGCTAGCCCAGAAAACTGGCGGGCACGCAAACCTGATGATCGAAGAACACAACATCGGGGTATTCATATACACGGCCCAGGGACCAGAAGCAGTCCGCCTAGATACGCACGCCGGGATGCGTGTCCCGTTACACACGACGGCGCTTGGAAAAGCAATTATGGCCTATCTTCCCCGAGATGAAGTAGAGGAGATCATCGACTGTCGAGGTCTTACCAAAGTCACCGAGAACACTATCACAGGCCGTGAACGACTATTTGAGGAATTCCAAGCGATACGGGAACGGGGATTCGCGACCGATGACGAGGAACGAGTCGAAGGAATGCGCTGTATCGCAGTCCCGATTACGAATGAAGCGGGGCGAGCGATGGCAGCGGTTAGCATTTCAGGGCTCAAACGACGGATGAAAGGCGACAAATTCACCGAAGAGATTCCTGAACAAGTACTCCAAAGTGCGAACGCCATTGAGGTCAACTTGACATATTCCTAACTCCGTCGTCATATGAGACAACTACGTTACAATCTGTGGAAACACTCGGTATCATAGATCAATTTACAGTCTACTTACGCTAGCCCGTGAAGAGGGGGCAGTCCATTTATCAAGCATCGAGAGTTCTCGTCACTCCACAAGGCGTGGAATGCTCGGCTAGACGCCGACCTCTACGGTCAACGTAGTCAAAACGAGACGGTAAACTCCGGCCTCAAACGAAAGTACGGGGCGTTCATCTGCTCACGGAAGTGTTGGAAGCGGTGTCGTGAGATGACCCTCGTCTGTCTGGTTCACAACCTCGACAAGGCCCTCGCATCATCGAGCGACTATCGGGGTGTGACTACCGAACCGCGCAGAAGGCTCATATAAGGCGGCGATAATGACTAAACAGCGACCGAAGACACGCTTCAACTGTGGAAGACACTCATCAATATGATTGGATTAGGACCGATAGCTGCACTAGTGGCTGTTCTTCTCATCATATTTATTCCACTCCCAAGTCTTCCGTCATAGGCACCAATACTACCGGGGTAGCACTGTCTAGTTAACAGCTTCAGCTGGCGTTCGATTATCTAGCGTCTGATGCGGTCTTTGAAAAATATAGTAGTACGCAAACTGTGCAAGCCACTGGGCGACGGCAGACCGACTGCCGACCCACGAGTGATGAAAGCGGTCGATTCTCATTTTGAGAGTATGAAACCATTTGTCGACGAGGTTTCGGTCGACGTAGTCCAGGTGATCGCTCAACCCGACACGAAAGAGGATAGTCAGGTAGCCGTAGCCATCAACTAGGGACTCAGTGTCCGATAGATCGTGTTTCTCGATAAGGTGCTCAAGAAACTCAGTTGCTGGATCAGTTCCTCGCCGTTCGAAGAGATCAACGTCAAGCAGTAATTTTGAGTCGAGGTCTATTGCATCGTATACCCAAGACAACTTGCCGTTGACTCAGACAGCGGTCTCGTCGACAGCGATCCGCGTCGGCTTCGCCGTCACTAGAACGCTGTGCGTTCTGGTTGGCTCACGAGAGCTTTGCTCTCGGGAACGACGGCGGGTCAAAAGCGCTGTCAACCAGCCGATGTACCCACTGCCAAACCGCTTGATGTGAGCGTTCAACGCCTAATTCAGCAAGAATCGTTGTTGTCTCTCTGATTGAACATCCGGTCGCGTGAAACTGGACAGCGAACGCCCTGACGGGCGTCGCCGTCCGCTCACGCTCCCAACATTCATCTAATTCACCGTCTAAATCCTTGTTGAGCAGGTCTGCGAGCATCTCTGGACTAGATCCTCAACGACCTGCTCGTTCCTCAAACTGTGCTAACTAGACAGTGCCTACTGGGGCTAATCGTCGCATTTCTGTATTATTCTTATGAGGACGCGGAACTGGTTGTGTCGCTCATTACAGTTTGAGGTAGTGCCCGTACCTCAATAAGTGACTTTAAAAGATATGTTTGAATACGGAAATAGGTCGTCGTTGGAACAGTCAAACAGATCGTCTAGGGCCTTCGTCCGCGTGGTTCCGTTCGAAATTAATTCTCCGGTGGCCGCTCTTCGCTCGCATCCCGCTACCTTTCCCTCGTACTTCTCCAGCATCCCGAGCAGTTGTCCTCGATGTACGAGCTCGAGGAGCTCAATCCCAGTGTCAGCGATGCTACTGTCTACAAACACATCCAGAAGCTCATCGACGCCGGGATCGTCAAGGGGGTCGCTCTGGACGACGACCAGCGACGGCAGGGCTATCCCTGGAAGTTCTACGGGCTCACCGAGGAGGGGCGAGAGTTTCTGGAAGGGCACAACCTACTCGCTGCTGAGGAGACGCTCCAGCAGATCTACGATACCATTTCCGACAAGCCCGAGAAGATGGTCAAGTACGAGAACGCCCCACGTCCGGATACAGAATAAGCGTATATACTGAAAGTAGTGTGGCGGCACACTAGGCTTTTCACGGTCGGCCACATACCGGGAGGTATGAGCAGCGACAGAATTGACGCCGAAAGCAAGGTGTCTGGAAACCAAGCGAATATTCCCGCCCGGATTCGGCGGGAACTCGATATCGACGATGGTGATCAACTCCGTTGGCATCTCGAAGACGACGGGAGCATTCGGGTCCACGTCATCCAACAGCAAACGGGCACGTTCGCCGATTTTGACGGCTACGCTGGTGAGGAGACAACCGATGTGACGAGCGATCACGACGCCTGGGGCGTCGACATCGAGTAAATGCCTCGTGCACTCATCGATACGACAGCCCTTTTTGCCGCCGCATACCGGCGGGATGGATCCCACGATGCCGCGCTTCCCGTGCTCCAGGGCATCGACAATGGAACGCTCCCGGAGGCAGTCGTCCTCAACTACGTGCTCGCAGAAACGCTCAACGACCTCACGACCCACGCCGGCCACGACGCAGCCGTCGATCTCCTCGATCGCATCGAGGAAAACGCCCGCTTCCACATCGACTCACTCACCACTGACGCCCTCGCGACAGGAAAGGCCCTCTTTCGCCAACACGAACCCCTCTCCTTCGTCGATGCCTGCATTGTCGCGTATATGCAAACCGAGGGGCTCGGCTACCTGTATGCGTTTGACGACGATTTTGACGCCGTCGAGGATGTCTATCGGCTCGATACAGCGACGAATCCCTATGACCCGAACTGACGCTGGCGGACAACGGCTGGCGACGACGTTCGGTCTCAGGATAGTCGTACCTCGTAGCCAGCCGCCAGCTCCTGAAACTCGTCCCACTCCGGGAGCCGGTCGTCGCCGACATCTCCGTGCGTCTCGAGGTAGCGGAGCAAGGCGTCGATTTCGGCTTCGAGGCCATACTTCCCCGCTCGCTCACGGAGATCCGCCTCGTCGACGTCGACGTGGCTGAGCAGGAGGAGACAGTACGAGCGGTGGCGGCTGCCGTCGTCGATGAGCAGCGTGTGACAGCAGAACACCGCCGGCGAGAGTGCGTCAAGTTCCTCAGAGTAGAAGTAGTAACAGTGTCCGGTAAGCAGGAACTGGAGGTCGAAGGCCGCGAACAGCGCGAGGCCGGTTTCGTGGAATTCCTGGCGTCGATCTCCGTCTCGGCCTGCGCGAGGAATTCGTCGTAGTCCTCCCAGAGAATCGTGCCCTTCGGGGGCAACGGCTTCAAGGCGGTGGCGATGAAGATGGTGTGCGAGTTCACGGGCGAACGCTTGGAAGCGGTCGAAGTCGGCGTTGAACTTGTAGTGGCCGTCGTCCGTCCCGACGAGCCCACGGTCGCGAAAACGCTTGAGGACGCGGTTGACCGTATTGCGGTAGTTGTCGCTCCGGTCGGCGATCTCGGAGATGGTTCGCGGCTGGTCGAGGTAGTACAGTACCTCGAGTGCCTTGCCGGTCAGCAGCTCGGGGAAGTCAATGTGGGAGTGCTGGCGGACGAGATCCTGGTAAAATTCGACGGCGCGAGCATCCGACGGGACGACTCGTTTTCGGCGGCCGTCACGTTCCGTGTACACGAGCCCCTTCTCGACGAGGTCAGCGATGGCACGGTAGAGGTAGCTCTCGCTGTGATCGAGTTTCGTCGCGAGCTCGGAGATCGTGTCGCCGCGGTCGACCGTGGCGAGGACCCCGAATACGATACCCCGGAGCACGGTGTAACATAGTACGAAACTTGTATATAGAGAAGTTTCGAGTAGGGTTACAGACAGCAGGCACGGAAGTCGTCTCCATCGTCTTAACCAACAAGGCTAAGGATTAGCGGATTATGTTGGTTAACACGAAAGCAGCTGATGTCCTACGAACCCCCGATCCCACCGGCGAACCTCCCGACAGAGATAGTCAACGCGCTCAATGAAGCCACACCGGAGCATCTTCGGGACGTTGCCAGCTACGCCGAGGCGTTGGCCGAACACGAAGATCGGGAAGCTCGTCTCGAGGAGGAGGTGGATGACGCCGACGTGGAGGAGCGCCCCGATGACCTCCCGGACGACGTCCCGGCGAAGGCCACGATCACGATCAAGGAGATTAACGACAACCGCTACTACTACTGGCAGTGGCGGGAAGGCGACACAGTGACGTCAAAATATAAAGGGCCGGTCAACCCAGACGAGTAGCCCCTGTAACACATCAATAAAGGTGTGTATCGTCGATGCAGTGGAGGAAACACATCGATAGAGGTGTGTGATCAGTATATACCTGTAGATCAGCTTAAACAACAAGTCACGCGTGCAGACACTACAGAAAAATCAGAGATAGAGATATGAGACCTCTGTGATTTTCAGCTATTTCAGCGTCTATCCCGGCAAAATACAGATCGATAGAGGTGTGTGGAGTTAGCTGACCTGAAATCATCGCCTCAATCACAATTCAGGAAGGAGAGACCCTTATCAGAGTGTATGTGGATCTCTCCCGGATACACATCGATAGAGGGGAGGGCACGACAAGTCCACCATCAAAAAGTGTGAATCCCAGTCAGGTTTCGTTTCGCAGTTGTGCTCTCACAACCGACGTCACTTCGTCGTCGGAGACCATTTTGAGCCGGGAATCCTCACGTAGCGTGTCCAAAATCGTCTCCGGACGTTCACCGAACTGGAACTCGAGGAACATCCCCGAGCTCGGCCCGTGGCTCCGGCGCTCGAAATCGACCAAGGAGTACGTCGTCAGCTCTTTCATCTTGTTGACGTACGACTCCTGTTGGTACTGGTCTGCATCGATCGAGTCGGTCAGATACTGATATACTCGATATCCGGACGTGCTCCGCGCAGTGCCGTCTTTCGTTTCGGACGCAACAGCCGCCGTCGCGTACAAACAGAGTTTCTTTTGTGTGCTAATCCCACGGACAACCTCGAGAACGCGGTTCTTTTCGACTTTATCTTGGGCCTGTCGGACGTGTTCTTCGCGAACACGATCGTCGCCTTCCCGCTCAGCGAGTTCACCGGCGACACGCATCAAGTCGATCGCTTTCCGTGCGTCACCGTGGGTTTGTGCAGCGAACGCCGCTGCCAGCGGGATGACGTCATCTTCGACGACACCGTCGTGGAAGGCATCCTGGCGGCGGCGGAGGATGGCCTGAAGTTGGTTCGCATCGTAGTCATCGAAATGGACATCTTCAGGCGTGAACGAGCTTAGTGCACGACTGCCGACGGACTCCATCATCTTTGTGTCGTTCGAAATCGCAACCACAGAGAGATACGCAGTCAGGTCGTCAGCGGCACCGGCTCGGGAGAGCTGGTAGAGCAGCCGGGAGAACGCAGGCTCCTGTTTGTCCCGGCGGCCAACGAGCATATCCAGTTCGTCAAGGACGAACACGACGGAATCGAAGTTCTCGTTGACGATGCGGTAGAGTTCGTCCCACTTCTCTTTCGTTGCGACCCCGTGTTTCGGAACTTCGACGTCGACCCCGGCTTCGTCTGCGGCTTGCTGTGCGAGTTCATAGACCGCGACGCCGAGCGTATCGAGATCCTGGCAGTTGACTTCGATCGTACCAAACTTGATATCTCGTGAGTCACAGATGCGACTAATGTTTTTGCAGACGGCTTTCGTAATGAGCGACTTCCCCGTCCCGGAGGGACCGTACAGAAACAGGTTTGGGGGACGGTTGTCGCCGAGTGCAACGCGAAGCATTTTCGTGACTTCCTGAAGTTGTTCGTCGCGACCGACAATGCGGTCCTCCGAAACGATGTAGTTTGGGTCGAGGAGTGACCGATCACGGATGAGGCCATCCTGCTCGTCGAACTCAAGAAGCATCTCCTCGATGGATTGTGACTCCGTCGTCTGGTCAAAATCGGCAGATTGGCGAGATGACGATTGCTCTGTCGATTGCGAAGGCACAGTTTCTGAGGAGTTAGATACGAGATCCGCGTCCGTCGTGGTCTCATTTTCCGATGGGTCCGAGTCTGGCGTGGAGCCATCAGAATCGTGAGTCCTCATAGTGACGACCATACAACCGGAGGACAAAAATGTTCCCCCACCCTTATCGAAGTGTATTTTGTTGGTACAGGTGGTTAAATCGGGTCTTTCAGTAGTAAAGAGAGACATTTGATCTGATTTTCTGAAACGGACAACGAAGTGTTCACTGCTGAGCAGGGTGCAGCAAGAGACACACCCCTCTATCGATGTGTTCGATGGATACCCAAGGGGGGTTGCTTTCGGATTATAACGGATCCTCGATCGAGGTGAAATACACGCGTTCTAGCCGACGATACGATAATTAAGAATCACGCGGATACAACCGTCTATGGGGTAATTCGGGATCTTTTCTTCTTATTCTTCTCTTTCTATATACAAACACACACACACACACCTCTATCGATGTGTTCGATGTGTTCAGTCGATATCCGTTATGCCCCAACACCGCAGCGTATTCGTCTATGTGGAATCGGCTCCTCTCACACTAAACCATTATTTCTCACCGTATTTTCGACTTTCCTGACTCCTCCGCCTGAGCCTCCTTTATGCATTTATTCATAGGGTTCTCGTTTCCTCTGAACACATCGATAGAGGGGTGTCTGTCCGTTCAAGATACCTGCCGTCCCGCTCGTATCCGATGGCCTTCGCGATCAAAGGGGGTTGCACTAACTGTCGCTGAACACATCGATAGAGGTGTGTCTCTCTATTCTGCTGGAGATCATCAGCGAACGACAGGTGCGAGCAGCCTCGCAGTTTGATCTCGAGGACGACAGCAACTACACGTACAGACAGGGTACGTCCTGGTTTGACGGCAGAAAGCATTTACACGAATGGGTGAATGCCTGTGTGATGCCCTCCAGGCGAGCGTATATTACGACACTCGCGGCCACCGGGCTCGCTGGCTGTCTCGGTCACTCGCCCGACTCGACGACTGCGTCGACAACCGAAACGGGGACAACAGCATCCAGTACGACCTCACGTCCTGCGGTGACCATCGAGGCGGCGACCGTCCAGTACGCCTATCGGCATATCCAGAACGTGGATTGGAACGCGATCCGAACCGCAGATGGGCAGTTCGTGTTCGTCACTGTGGACGCCCGCGACGCGGACCCGACCCCCGGGCGGGATACATTCACACTCGTCACTACTGGCGAAACCTTCGACCCGGTCGCGATCGAGCACAACTACCCGGTCGGCCTCGATGTCTCTGGAGAACCGTATCGCCCCGACCAACAGGATGGCGACCCACAGGGATGGGTACTGTTCGATGTGCCGGCGCACCTCGACACAGCCCCATCACTGCGGCTAGAACGCGATACTGACTCGTGGGAATGGGAGCTCAACACCGAGAAGGCAACGGCACCGCCGCCCGCGTGGGAGTGGACTGTGAGCGCCCCCGAGACGGTCGCGCCCAACGAGACCTTCGACATTACGGTGTCTGCCGAGAACGTCGGCGACGGCCCCGGAACGTTCCGTGGCGCGGTGAACTTCTCGTATCCGCTGTACCGGCCGAAGGGGTTCGACATCGTGCTCGATCTTGGCGAATCCGGCGACGCCACAGTTTCGGCGAGTAGTGACGACGCGGATCCGGGACAGGAACTGGAGTATGGCGTCCGGACGCCGACGGAGAAATCAAGTGTGACCGTCACCGTCGTATCTGAGTCATCCTCGACCGCGACTTCGACTGAGAGTACGAGCTGATACTTTCACTCGGACAGTCAGTGCTGGGACTTACTCACGGATGGTGATCTGATCGGCTCCCTTCGGCACGACACAGAGAAACGACCCGCGGTCGTCGCTGTCGTTTCGATACCAGTGTTCGACACCCGCTGGGATCAGAAGTGAATCACCTGCCGAAACGGTGTGGATCTCCTCGTCGATTCCGATCTGGTATTCGCCCTCGATGACGAACTGTTCGTGTTCGACCTCGTTGGTGTGTCGGGGGACGCGTGCCCCTGGCTCGAGGATGAACCGTCGCATATTGAAATTCGGCGTCCCATCCTCATCACCCAGCAAGACGCCTTTCTGGAGACCTTCGGCCAACTCGACGGTGTCGTAGGTGATCTCCGAGGCTCGGCGGATGGTTGGTGTGGGATTTGTGGCTGTCATTATTCGTGTATTCGCGGGCGAGGCCTTGGGTTTGTTTACAGAGCGTGGTTCTCGTCTGTTCTGACTTGATTCTAACCAACACTGCGATTCTTCCAGGGAAGTGTTGGTTAAAAATTCTGTACAGTGGGCCGAAAAGCGTTTGATGCCACAAGCGTCCGTACTGGGCGATCACAGACGATTAAGACCTACTATGAGGAGCACTCTCGCTCCGCGGTGGCGACCCACTCAGCGAAAAGCGACATTGGAAACTCAAAGCAGCTGTCCTAGCAGATTCCGCTCGGCACGCTGGAGGTGTTCGTTGACCGTTGAAGAATCGAGCTCCAGCTCGGTCGCAATCTCCTTGGCAGAGACCGCCTTGGGGACTTCGTAGTAGCCCATCTCCCAGGCCGTCTGGATAACCTCGCGCTGGCGCGCGGTCAGGTCGTCCAACGGGTAGTCGGGACCGTCGTAGCCCCCGATGCGCTGGAGGGTCGGCGAGATTCCGGCATCTTCGTACTCGTTGAGTTGCCCAGAAACCGCCTTATGCGGGCCGACAAGGGACATCGTCGCTCCACGTTCGTCTACGTCGGGGTCACAGGTCCCCACGAGATCCCCGGCCGTCTCTTCGAGACTCTCCGGCAGGTCCGGCGCGGTAAAGGAGATGACGTAGACGTGCGAGTCATCGCGTTCGGCCACGTGGTTCCACTTGTTGACGTACTCGAGCTCGTCGAGCGCAGTCTCGTCACACCGCGTCTCCAGTTCGACCTGGATGACCGCTCCCCTCCCACGACAGGCCAGTTCCTCGAAGTTGCGGAGGCCTGCCTCCTGACTCAGCGAGAAGAGTTTCTCGATACCCATCTCACTGAGATCTCCGTCCGTGATGCTGACTTTCGCTTCACGCATACGTCTCCATCGAGTGACGAGTGACTACAACCTTGTGCCCAGTATACTGGGCAGTATCAGCCGAGGTATCGGGCCACGCGCAGTCGCCGACGGCTCCTGTCGTCGTCAAGCGCATCAGGTGATCGCCTGCAGTCCCTCTCGGCTCACTCTGGACGCGCCTCGATGGCAGTGATGATGCCCAGCAGGGCCGAGGATGACTCGACGACTGTCAGCGGCGACTCGACAACGACATCGAGGGGTTCCTGGTTCCAGCGACAGCTGTGCTTCTCGAAGTGGGCGTCGGCTCGCCAGTCCTGAAAGCGGGCAATGGAACCGACGCTACTGCGGCCGTGTTCTAACAGCAGAATCTGGCCGTCGGGGGCACAGACCCGCCCCATCTCCGAGAGTGCCGCAACGGGATCGGGGAACGTACACGTCGACAGCGAGGAGATGACGGTGTCGAAACTGTCGTCCTCGAAGTCGAGATTCTGTGCGTCCATCTCCCGGAGGGTTTCGCCGCGAGTCAGCCAATCGACGTTCGCCGCAGCCTGTTCGAGCATATCGACGCTGACGTCGATGCCGACGTACTCCGTGGCGTCTGGAACGTACCGAGCGTTGGTCGCCGTGCCACAGGCCACATCGAGGACGCGCCCGCGGGCCTGCTGGAAGTGTGGCTGCCGATAGCGTCGCGTCACCAGCCTGTTGAGCCACTCCATACGACCCAGCATCGCCGCCTGTTCGCGGTAGGTCTCTCGAACGTCGGCGATGGTGTGGCGGGAGTGGCCGGCGAGTAGTGACTCGTCCGTGCCGGCACCGTCAGTCGCCGTTGGTGGAGCGCCGTCGTCGTCGGTCCGTGGTTCTGTTATTGGTCTCGTGTCCGCTCGTCAGTCAGTGCTCGTGCGAACGCCGTTGCACCGGCGAGTGGCGTAGCCACAGTCGCGGCAGGGACTTCGTCGGCCCAGGCCTTGTATGCGTCGCGGTCTGGGAAGGCCTTGACGTACGGACAGACGGTAGCGTAATTGTCCTGCAGCGTCGGGTCCCCACTGGACTGTTTATGAGCGTCGGACGCGATACCCAGCGAGAACACGGCGGTCTCCGGCGTGACCGACAGTTTCTCGCTCCCGACGGCGCGGGCTTCGACGACCGCACCCCGTGGGCTGACAGTGTGGATGTCGACCGCCCGATCTTCCAGCGCGGCCAGGATGACCGCATCGTAGAAACACTGGAAGTGGAAGCGCTCGCCGTCCACGTCGCCCCAGTGGGCGGTCTCGTCGTCGGTATGACAGAGCTGGTCGACATCGATCGAACCACCACCCGTACGCTGTCGAATCTCGCGTGCCCACTCGGCAAGCGTCTCGACGGAATCCCGACCGAAGAGTCGTCCGAGCGCCGATTGCAGGTCGTCGGGAAGTGGCTGGTCCAGCAGGTCGGGGCCATCGAGCCAGTGGGTCTTGACTCGATCGCCGTTCGTCTTCTGTGCGTTGCTACTGCAGCAGGTATCGGCCGCGTCGGTTGTCGTCGAATCAGTGTTTGCGTTACACATCGCACCTGAACCAACGGGAGAACTCACCCTCGTCCTTGCTCCCAGTGACGTGGGCAGGTTTATGACCCGAATTCGTCGTGCTGCCATAGGGACCACAGACCGCCACTGTTTCTCTCCTTATCGGGGTCTCCACTATCGCTGGCAGTACTGCCATCGTTGTGGCTACACATCTCCGCGTTGTATGGCCAACATCGGAACGCAAGCCAAAAGCGTGCGAATGGAGTCAACATTATAATCCAGTATGAAACCTCCGGGGAAGAGGAAAATAAGCGAACGGACGAGGAGCAGTCGTCGAACTGGTGGAACCGGATTCGATACGGACTCTACGCGCCCGTCTACGACTGGGTAGCGAACCCCTTCGCACCTGGCCTGGCGGTTCGATATTCGAGATGGTGAAACCATCTTGTCTGTACGCAGACGATATCCAAGGCTATAACAGGGAAAGCGCTTGCTCGATATCTTGAATCAGATCCTGACTATCCTCAATACCTATCGGCATTCGAACTAACGAGTCGGAAATCCCCGCAGCACGCCGTTCTTCCGGTGAAATAAATGATGCAGACATCGTCCACGGATGGTCAACGAGGGATTCCACCCCGCCGAGACTCACAGCGACAGTGAATACCTCTAATTCCTCGATGAAGGCTCTGGTTTCAGCTTCCGAAGCGTCTAATTCGAACGAGACGATTCCCCCGAATCCGTCCATTTGTTGTCTGGCGAGCTCGTGTTGGGGATGCGATTCGAGTCCCGGATAGTGGACCCCCTGGACTTTGGGGTGGTCAACGAGGAACTCCGCGATTGCCTGAGCGTTCGTTTCGTGTTGCTCCATCCTGAGTGGAAGCGTCTTCGTCCCTCGTAGCACGAGATACGCGTCGAACGGCGATAATGCGTTCCCGAAGACGTATTCTTGCAGCGTCGAAACCCTGTCTGCTATCGCCGGATCGTTCGTGGCGACAGCACCACCTGTCGAGTCACTGTGACCGTTCAGGTACTTTGTTGTGCTATGAATGACGACGTCGGCACCCAAGTCTAGTGGTTGCTGCAAATACGGTGTCGCAAACGTGTTGTCCACACAGAGTGGGATGTTATGCGCATCAGCCACGTCGGCCAGTTCGGAGATATCACACAGCTTCAACAGCGGATTCGTCGGAGATTCCATCCAGAAGAGGGCGGTATCTGCTCTGACGTGTTCTTCGACGGTCTCAGTGCTTCTAGCGTCCACGTATTCCACTTCGACGCCTAATACGTCCCTGAATAAGTCTTCAAGAAGCAGCCTCGTGCCGCCATACACACCATCGAACGCTACGAGGTGATCACCCGGATCACAGAGCGTGAGGGCGGCCGTCGTTATTGCTGCTGTCCCGGAGTTGAATGCGATAGCTTCTGATCCACTTGTGAGGCGAGCGAGCCGCGATTCCAGTGCGTCCCGGGTCGGGTTCCCGAATCGAGCATACTTGTATCCGTTTTTTGTCTCTCCAGGTGCCTCCATTTCGTGGTGTGTAGCCAAGTGAATCGGTGAAACTACGTCTCCCGTGAGATACTGTTGTTCACCATCTGTTTCACCTCGATGAACTGCCTCAGTTGCGAATTCAAATGTCTCGGTCATAATTCGAGTCCCACCTTGGATGATCGGCGTACACAGACTCAGCGACTGTGTCTTTGTGTCCTTCGTTGGGTCCGCCAGCAATCGTCAGCAGGCGAGCGTCTCGGAGATACCGTTCCACGTGTGTTTCCGTTGTGTAGCCGATGCCGCCGTGAAGTTGCATGGCTTCGTTGGCGTTGTCTACGGCTGCCTGTGTCGCAGACACCTTCGCCATGCTGAACTCTCGGGTCGTGTCATACCCCCGGTCAGCACGATCTGCTGCGCGCAACGTCAGCAGTCGTGCGGTATCTACCCGCTGAGCCATCTCGCCAACTTTCCACTTGACGCCCTGGAAGTCACCGATGGGGTGGTCGAACTGCTCTCGTTGACTGGTGTACGCGACGGTGTCATCGAGTGCGGCGCGTGCGAGGCCGACGCCACGAGCGGGCACGTTCACTCCCGTCTGGAGCTTCGCGCGCTGGACGTATGCCTCTCCCACCTCTCCGACCCTTTGTCGATCCGGAACGCGAACATCCCTGAGGACCCCTCTCGGTGATTTTACCGTCTGAGAGCCAAGCGTATCCCAGACTTTCTCCACGTCGAACCTATCGGTGGACACGAGGAACGCGGTGATATTGTGTGGACGTTCACTCTCTGGGCCGGTCTTCGCATACGTGAGGACGTAATCGCCGCCTTGAAAGTTGGTGAGCCACTGCTTGTGTCCGTTCAGAACCCACTCGTCGCCTTCCCGCTTGGCGGTCGTCTCCATTTCCAATTTGTTACTCCCGGCGTTCTGCTCACTCATTCCGAGGACACCGACAGTGTCGTAGGAAGCCATCGACGGCAGGTACGTATCACGTTGTTCGTCGGTTCCAAACCGCTGGATGGCCTCTGCCACGCCGAGATGTAAGGCCACTGCACCTGCGACGGGCATTAGTGCCGCAGCGAGTTCCTCGATTATCAGCGCGAGTTCAACCATCCCTTCACCCATTCCACCGTACGTTTCTGGGATGGTGATCCCAGTGTATCCACGGTCACTTAGCTCATTGAGGATCTCGGTCGGATGTTCCTCAGCTTGGTCCAGTTCAATCGCCTGCGGTCTGATTTCGTCCTGTGCGTACTGGCGGACTTCATCTCGGAGTCGCTGTTGCTCTTCGGTAAGTTGGAATTTCATTGGAATGAATCACCTATCT
Organism: Halobellus limi; assembly: GCF_004799685.1. Lineage (NCBI taxonomy): Archaea > Methanobacteriati > Methanobacteriota > Halobacteria > Halobacteriales > Haloferacaceae > Halobellus > Halobellus limi. The sequence goes on along the minus strand of NZ_CP031313.1, from coordinate 20,999 downwards.
CCATCGTAATACCGCGTGATTTGAACTTATTTGACATATTTGGTACTTCGGGGAGTCATTTTATGGATGTTAGAACGCTGGTTGTTCGACGGTCTCGTTCCAGAATTCGTCGCTAAGATATGCCGTATCGACTGCTTCTCGTCCGGTCATTTTGGCGAAGCGACCAAAGGTCCCCCAGAGAAATCGCTGAACTGAGAACGGAATCGAAGCAATTCGTGTTCTCTCGTGGAGATATTCGGACATCAGAAGTCCCTGGAAGAGATCTGGCTCAGAATACGAATCATCACGTGAAAAAACGCCATCGTGGTCCATTCCGAAGAAAGTGAACTGCACCTCGATTGTACGGATCCAAGGTGTTTCTGTGTAAAATGCGACGTAGTCGTCGGTGTTATTTCGGAAGTAGTGTCGTTGACCGGGATCTATAGTGATGTCCTCACCCGGACTGAGATGGTGGCGCTCATCGTCTACGACTAGCGTTACTTCCCCGCGCAGTGTGCGGAAGTACTCAGAATCGTAGAGGTGAACATGCGGCGGCAGTTCCATGCTGTCGGGACTGGCCCAGACGATCATCGCGGGATCTGAAGATCCATCTCGCTCGGGATATCGCGTAATTACGGACCAAAGTTCCGCAGCGGGACTCGACGCTAATGGATACGGGGACTCTCGAAGTAATCGTGTCGCGGGGCCGTCAGCCTCCAATTCTAATGCGGGGCCGTCAGCCGGTTTACCGTCGTTACCAAGCGGCCGGCCAGTTATGATCGTCATAGAGAGTAACAGCGCTCCACCAAGGATTCGGGGCTGTTCTGCGTCAGAACCCGGTTTCTGACAGCGGTTTTAACAAAGTGAAGTCGTGCTATCGGTCGAATCGATTGGAACGTTCCTCTTCCCGATAGCGATATGTCCGGACCGCCCCTGCTGAGGTAGTGATGAACTCCAAATAGTTGCTCTTGTATCATTCTGATAATCTGTTTCAGGCCTCGTGGATACGGTGATTCGGTCCTTCGGGGACTTCTTCGCCCCAATCTTGGGCCCATTCATCCAGGTCTGCTAACACGTCAAGGAGATCCTCTCCTTTTGCTGTGAGACCGTAGTAGACCGCGACCGGGGCGTCTTCCTCCATACGTCGAGCGACGATGTCGTTGTCCACCAGTTCGTCGAGCGCGTCGGAGAGGGTCTTCGAGCGTGCTCCGGTCGCTCGCTTGAGTTCGTTGAACCGTTTCTCCCCCTCTCTGAGGGCGTAGATGATGTTCATCCGCCAGGGAGTTCCGATCTGTTCGATGGCTTGGATGACTGGACAGGCGGATGCGTTCTGTTTCTCGATCTCGTTCTGTCGGGATTCAGTTTCAGCGGACATAGTTAATCGGCCGTGGGGACAGCACAGGCAGTAGTGCTCTCGGGGTACGATTCGACGCCTGCGTAATCGACGATCTCAGTTCCAAGCGCCTCAACTCGCTGAACCAGCGCTTCGTCGGTTAACTCTCCGGCCTCGAAGGTGCTGTGGGCATTTGGGATTGCGACCTGGTGGGGGAGTACCCAGGCGTTGAGTGAGCGGGCAACCGATCGAAGATGCTCCAGCGCGGGTGTCGGGAACCCTCCGCCGGCGACGACCAGGAGGCCGACCGTCGTTTCCTCAAACTCGTCGAACCCACAGTAATCGATTGCAGTCTTCAGGACTGACGAGTACGACCCGTGGTACACTGGAGACCCCAGTAACACGCCGTCAGCACTTCTCACGAGTTGGCGGAGTTTTTTCGCATCCCCGGTATCACTCTGATCTGGATCGAAGACTGGCAGGTCTAATGTGCTGAGGTCCACGAGATCGGTCGTGGCGCCCTTTGTCTCGGCTGCTCCCAGAGCTTGTTCGAGTGCGTGACGAGTACGACTTCCGTCCCGCTGACTTCCACATAGTGCGACTATATGTTTGGTGCCGTTCACGTCCATACCTTGCCAAATCACACACACTAAACCCTGTTAAGCGCTCGGTGGAATACATTCCAGTAATTAATATTATATATCGTCAATCCTCGACGGTGACGGTGAACGACTCATCGATAGTAACTGCTAACGACTCCGTCGCATCCGGAATAGAAACCTCGACACACATAGGGTCTGTTTGCAGGACAGTGACTGAATCGGAGTCAACGACAAACCCGAGATCCCACAGCGGCGTCTCTCGAGAATCGATATCGACGTCATAAAGTTTGCCAGTGACTGCCGGACGCGTCAGTAAGACGACGCCGACTGGAATGAAGCTGTAGAAACTACATCGCTCGCAGTCAACTGCCACGACCGCAGGATGATCGCGGGCGAAGTACTCGTCGTACCGGTCGAGTTGTTCGATAACACCGATGCAGGCTCCCTGCTCGTGGACGCGGCTAGTCAACTCGCGGTTGATTTGGCCAGCACAGAACGGGCAGATACCATCGAGGGCGCACGACCAGATGAGTTTCGTCCGCCGGTCAAAGGCCGCAACGATGGCGTCGCTATCGCGCTCGGCAATACCACCGGGATCGAACGGCCACTCTAGCGCCCGATTCCCACAGTCAGAACAGCGAATCCGGGCGATGTAATCGGTATCGTATTCGAAGGTCAGTTGCTCCCCGCACTCTCGGCAATCATCGTCTAACCCGACCGGTCCGACTGTGACCTGATCGTGAAAGACACCACTCTGAATTGCATCGAGAACGCGGTGCCCGGGGTACTGCAATTCGTAGCCATCGTCGGTTTTCGCGACGAATTGATCCTGTAGCTCCGAGAGATGGTACGTAAAGCTGCCTGAATCGCGTTCCCCTACTGCCTTCCGAAGCTCGGAGAAGGATAATGAAAACCCTGGTGCATCCCAGAGTGCGAGCAGAATTTCTAATCGAAGATCGTGGCTCAGGGTCATAAACGCTGATTCAGCGTCGGTTGCGACCTGAGTTCTGTCAGACTGTTCACTGGCCATAGGCGTTGCATCCTCACAGTCCAGTATAAATATTGACTGTCAAGACCTGGATGTGAGGATACTCAGTAGCACAGCTGCCAGAGCTGCTCCAACACTTCCAGAAAGGAGCGTGCCCTGGTAGCCGATTGCGCCGCCAAGAAGCGTGAACACTGCTGGACCAACAGCTTGACTGATTCCGATCGTCGTTGTCTGGAGACTCATCACGCCGCCACGAACCTCATCTGGAGCTAAGACACTAATCCTAGCGAAGAGCGTGGGGGTGACGAGACCACTGCCAACACCGAATACGAGCAGTCCGGCGATTAGCAGCAGGGGAGTACTTGCGAGGGCGACGCCGAGAAAGCCGAGTGCGTACAGGGCAAACCCGATGGTGAGCAGTATCGTCGTCGAAGCTCTTGCAGCCAGCGTTCCGTTCTGCGTTGAGACAACAGCTGTAGCTAGTAAGACAGTGCTGGTAACGAGTCCTACTGTACTGGGTGTAAAGCCGAACGCATCAGCGAGGTAGAACGGCAGAGCGGTGTATAATCCACCGAAGAGGAGGGTAAAGGAGACGAACATAATGCCGTACAGCGTGATGGCTCGGCGGGTTGGGATGAGGTTGAGTGCCTCACGGATGTAGCCACTACCCTTGCTATCAGGTGCCCTCTCGATATCGTCGAACGCCAACAGAACCAGTCCCGCAACCGGCAGCGTGAACGCATACATAAGGAACGGTGCATTCCAGGCGCGGGCTGCGAGATACCCTCCGATCACCGGGTAGGCCGCGGTCCCAAGCGACAGCATAGCTGACGTAACACCCATGACGGAGTCGTGTTGCTGGCCAGAGTATCGATCGCCGACCGCGGTCATCGCAAGTGCTGCGAGGATACTCCCGGCGGCGAACCCTTGAAAAACGCGCAGACCGAGCGCCACTGCGAAATCGTCTGTGAACGCAATGGCAGTACCGGCGATCCCAAAGATGGCAAGGGCTACTGAAAGGACGTACCGCCGACCGAGGCGGTCGGCGAGTGCGCCAATAACCGGAGCGAGCAGTATCCCTGGGAGCGCATATAGTGTGATGAACAGGCCAGCGCGAGACTCGGTGACTCCAAATACCGACTGGATTTCGGGAAGCACCGCGCTGATTAGCGGCACGTCCATAGGCGCCATCAGTGTCGCCGCGAGGATGGCGACCAAGACTGGCGAACGCCAGGGAACACCTACTGATCGCTCAGTACTCGGCGACGTCTCGGTTGCTCCCATCGGTTATCAGAGCCCGATGCCGACTGCCAGCGGCCAGGTGACAGAGGCCAGCGCTAGATAGCCTAGTGCAGCCCCGATCAGGCCGATGTTTTTCAGGAAATGGATCTGTTCGTTCTGTCGATCCTGACCTTCCAAAGTCCAAAAGTCGTGCATAATGGCCGTAATCGGAACGAGGAAGACGACCACTGCCAGTGAACCGAGGACGGGGTAGACACCTATGAGTACTGCGAGCGCGCCGGCGATCAGCCCGAGGCTTCCCAGTGGAACGGTGACCGAGGCCAGCGGCGTACCCTTACTCTTGGCGTACCCCACCGCCGACTCGAGGTCAAGCAGGTTTCCCAGCGCGAGGTAGCCGATGACGAGTGCAAAGAGCACTCGACTGAGCAGGAATGCCGTCTCAGACAGCGCCGAATCGAACACCATCAGGCGTCACCTCTCGATGAACTGCGGCTAAGCAGCTTTCTGTAGGTCTGTGCGCTTCCACTCGTCGTAGATCGAATGTCGTTTGGTGACATCGTTGCACGAGGAGATATGGCCTTACGACAATTATATTTCAGGCAAATTATACTATACCAGGTTTCCTAAACCGAACCTGGACATAGATATGGGAATAATAGAGTTTGTAGGGCCTTGACCGGATCCAATAAATATATAAAATATTATATAAAATGGATTGTTGAATTTCCTATGCTTGCTCAGCTGTTACGTGCTACCCAGAAGGTCACAAATATCGGTGAAAAGACCGTGGAATTACAGACTGTATTCTTTCCCACTCAATGAGCACGAATCCTGCAAAGATCACAACTAACCCAGTAATTGTGAAGACCGTGATCCGCTCGTCGAGGATTAGATATCCTGCAACGGCGGTCGAAACTGGATGGGCGTAATATGCGAGGTTCGTTCTCGTTGCTCCAATCTCAGTAAGCAGCTCGAAATGGACTCGGTACAGTACAGCAGTCCCAATAACCCCAACTCCAATCAACGAGAGCACCGCTTGTATCGTCCATTCGGACTGACTAACGGATTCACCACGCAGGACGCTCACACTGTGGACGAACACGGCTGCGACTACTAACCCCCAAGTCGTGAGTGTGAGACTTGGCAGATCGGGATCTATGCGTCGTGTAATCACGTTTCCTAATCCGAAAGACAGTACACTCAAGAACACTAGCCCGACTCCGCGGTTCGTCACGGTCGTTAAATTGGACGGATCCGGATTCGTAACGATACCTGCACCGACGAACCCAAGAACGATTCCAACACCACCCAGAAGACTGAGTCGTTCGGATGGCAATAAAATATACGCGAATACGGCGGTGAGCAAAGGTGCAAGACTGTAAATCACCGATCCAGTAGCACTCGTGATATACTGTTGACCAGCGAATACTAGTGCGATATTTCCTCCCAGCGTGAGAATTCCGGTCACGAGCACTCCAGCAATATCTTCAGTCGTTTTCGGATGCCAATAGTCGCCTCTAACCGCTACCAACAGGAGGAGTAACACAGCTCCGACGTCAATTCGGAATGCGGCGAACAGTACCGGCGGAAAGAAGGATAATCCCGCAACTGCCCCAACAAAGGGGGCCGCACCAAGGAGCCCATACGCCAGAAAGAGGACCGTATTTTTGTGAAACATCGAAAGCATACTTTGACTCTTATTCACTCGGCGTCCACGACTGCGACACCCGGTTGAAATTCCAATACGACGCTGGCATTGTTGCAGGAAGGAGTACAGACCTTTGGTAAGTATATTTCAGGAATATTATACTATACCTGGTTTCCTGTATTATACCACCCCAGAAATAGAGGGGCACACAGCCAAGGTGACGTTTCCGTGATTGGAGGCGCTACACGATCCCTGAACCTGTTCCGCGAATGACTAGCAGCGTGACAATGCCAGCTGCCATTGCTAGCAAGACGTTCTCAGTTCGGTGAGCGACGAGGACGACGACGATTCCAGCAGCCCACTCAATAGGTCCACCATTCAGTAACCGAACGGTAAGGATCGCGATGATGATTCCTCCTGGAAGGGCGTCAAGCGCCTCTCGAACTGAGTCGGAAGGCTCGATTCGGTCTAGTGCCCAGAACCCACCGGCCTTGGTCGAGTACGTGACGAGGCTCATCCCACACACGACTGCCAACGCAGTCAGTGACACCTCATCGAACATTGCGCGTCACCTCCGCTAAACTTGCGGCAAGCCCCCCAGCCAGGATATACCAACGGCCGGGAAGGACAGCTTCAACGACGACTGCGACGACGGCAGCTGCGATCCACGGAGCTAAGGAGGTTCGTCCTTCCCAGAACCCAACGAGGAGGGAGAGAAAGATGGCCGTTAGGACAAAATCCAACCCATAGGTCTCTGGGTTACCGATGCGACCTCCAGCGACTGCCCCGATAGCAGTAGCGACGACCCAGAACACCCAGATCGCCAGCCCACTCCCCAAAAGAAACGCTCCGCGTTCGTTGCCGGCACGGAGATCCTTGATCGTGAGGGCCCAGTTCTCGTCGGCCATAAAGAAGAGGCTCGTATACGCTTGTCGAGACGACAGCCGAGTAAACCACGGACGCAATGAGGCACCCATCAGGAGATACCGGAGGTTTACCACCAGAGTCGTGCCGACGACAGCGACGACAGGAATCGGCCAGTCCCAGAGCCCAACAGCGATGAGTTGTGCTGCCCCTGCCAACACGGTAGCACTCATTGTGACGGCCGTTATGACGCTCAGGCCGGCTTCGCGCGCGAGAACACCAAATACGAGGCCATAGGCACCAACTCCGAGGGCAACGGGGGCGCAGGTGACGAAGCCAGACCAGATCCCGTCACGGGAGAATTCAAGCACTTCGCTTTCCATCTCGGCTGACGCATCCTCTTCATCAAACGATGTCTCAGCCGTGTCTTTGTCCATCTGAGTCATATTTCAATAGTTATCATATTTTCCTACTATCGGTCTTCAACCGGCGTCCACGACCGTTTTGTCTCACCGACGTAGTGAGAACTGGGGCGGATCAACCGATTATCGTCGAGTTGTTCTAGTGCGTGAGCCATCCAGCCACTAACCCGGGAAATAGCGAACGTAGCCGTAAAGAGGTCTTTGGGAATACCGACACCGTCAAGCAGAATTGCAGTGTAGAATTCCACGTTCGTTTCCAGCCGACGGTCCGGCACATATTCTGCCAATAGGTCGGTAGCGACATCCTCGAACTCCTGAGCAGCCTCGAAGAATTCACCGTCTCCTTTTTCGGTGTGAAAGCTTTCAGCGGCCGATTCTAAGACAGCAGCCCGCGGGTCACGTGCGCGGTACACGCGGTGACCGAATCCCATCAGCCGCTCGCCGGCGTCCAACGTTTCGCGGACATATTTTTCTGCATCCCCTGTTTCATACACTTCTTGAAGCATCTCCAACACGGGACCGGGTGCACCCCCGTGGAGAGGCCCTTTGAGCGCTCCGACAGCAGCCGTCGCCGCGGAGATGAGATCCGACTCTGTCGAGACGACAACGCGAGCGGTAAATGTGGACGCGTTCAGCCCGTGCTCGACGACAGTATTCAGATAGGTTTCGAGACCAGCGGCCCTGGCTTCGGACGGTCTCTCGCCCGTCAACATATAGAGAAAGTTCGTTGCGTGTCCCAAATCGTCGCGGGGTGCGACCGGTTCTTTCCCCTGCTGGTACCGCCAGTAGGTTGCCACAATAGTGGGAAAAACAGCAATCACCCGATGGATGTCCTTTCTAAGGTCTTGCTCTTCAACTCCGAGGTTTGCAGCTGCAACGCCCATACGGAGGGCATCCATTGCCGGTTTCCCCTCTCGGGCTGCTCGCTGGAGAACGGCCTGGACCTCATCGCAGATCTGGCGGTGGGATGCGAGTTTACCCCGGAACTCGTCAGTTTCCTCGGATGTCGGAAGCCGTCCGTTCAGCAGGAGAAAGACCGTCTCCTCGTAGCTCGCATTACTGGCGAGTTCGTCGATGGGAAGGCCCCGAATGAGGAGTTCGCCCTTTTCACCGTTGATTTGACTCAGTCGGGTCTCTGCGACCGTGATACCTTCGAGATCTGAATTGAGTGTGTTAGCCATAGTTATTTTCTGACACTATCGTCGTCACTGGGCAGTTCGTTCCGATTATGAGGCTCTGTCCAATCGAGTTCGGGTCCAACAGGCACGAAACCGGTCGGATTGATGTCATCGTGGCTCCGGTAGTAGTGGGCCTTGACGTGATCCATATTGCAGGTTTCGGGGACTCCTCCCGTCTGGTAGATGTCTCGGGCGTAGTCCCAGAGGTGATCGAAGTCGATCAGGCGACGGATGTTACACTTGAAATGCGTGTGATAGACGGCATCGAACCGATACAACGTTGGAAAGAGAAACACATCTGCGAGAGTCAGTTGATCACCGACGACGTAGCGACGGGTGGACAGGATCTCGTCCCAGCGTTCCATACCGTCGAAGAGTTCCTGCACGGCCGTCTCGTACGATTCCTGTGAGTCAGCGAATCCAGCACGATAGACGCCCGTGTTGATCGAGGAGTGGATGTCTTCGATGGCTTCGTCGATATCGTCCTGCATTGACGACGGGTAGAGATCCAGCGGTTCCGACGTGTAGTGGTCAAACTCGGTGGCGAGCATCCGAGCGATTTCCGCTGATTCCTCGTGGACGATGGTCTCAGCTTCTCGGTCGTAGAGAATAGGGACCGTCACACGGCCTGTATAGTCCGGATCAGCCTCTTGAAAGACCTCGTAGAGGGTTTTGTGGCCGTGAACCGAATCGGTCGTACAGTTTGCCTTCTCGGGAGAGAACTCCCATCCCTGGTCGCGGCGGACGGGATCAACGACGCCAACGGAGATGGTGTCTTCGAGCCCGAGGAGACGCAGGGTGAGTGCTGCTCGGTGCGCCCACGGACAGGCACGCGAGATGTAGAGATGGTAACGGCCTGCCTCCGCTGGGAACGTGGCATTTCGGGAATTCTCAATTCGGTTGTCGAAGGTATCGTGATCATACTGGTCGCGGGTGGCATCGGATTCCCACTCGCCGTTGTGGAGCAGCCCCATCAGCTCTCCCCTCCGTTCTTCGAGTACCAGAAGAAGCCGTTTCCACGGGCTTCACGGCGGACAGATCCGTCATCGACGAACGATTCCAGTGCCTGTCGCGCTTTTCCTTCGTCGAGTTCATACACTTCGGCGACTTCCCGCGTCGCAACAGGCTCGTATGCGGCGATAAATTGCGTTATCGGTGGGGGAGATGACTGTTCTAAGGTAGGATCAACAGTCTTCAGTGCGGTCACCAACTCCTCGAAGGACTGGAATCCCGACACCTTCGTTTCACCGGCTGGCCCGTCGATGTGATACGTCGGAAACGCTCGAACGTCTGCTTGGCGGGTTCGAGCAAGGTCCTTCTCGAATGCTGCTTGAGCAGTTCCATTATCCAGGGCCGTAGTGAAGTCATCGACGTCGAGGCCGACCGACTCGGCGATTTTTACCTGCTCTTCTCGACGGTTGACATTACGGACTTGTGTGGTGTAGGCCTCACGGAGGCGGCGTAAATACCGATGTGCCAGTTCGGTATCCTGCTGGCGTGCGGCGGTGAATGCCTTGCTTGCGGGGTACGTTGATTGTGCTGGATCGGTTTCGAAGATCTGCGTATCGACGGGCATCCCGTGATATTGAGATGCTTCTTCCCAATGTGGGGCAACATCACTGGGCGCTGCGATATCGTTGGCTGTATCGTAGAATTCGTCGAAGTCCTCCACCAGGCCGCCCATAATATACCTGAACTCTACCTGGTTGCCGAGTGCGGTTCGGAGACGCCGAATGATGGGTTCTGAGCCCCAGCACCACGTGCACATTGGGTCGGTGAACTGAGTTATCGTTGGTCGCCCGTCCTCCGTGTCTGTCGAAGCCATATGAATGGCCACAACCCGCCAGAAAATATATTTCAGGCAGTGTACAATAAAGCAGGTTTAGCACGGTAAACCTGGGTCCGTCCGTCCTGTGTAGTCAGATCTTGAGCTGTCGCGGGACGAGAACCATACAGACAATTAATAAGTCCGTCTTCAATCGGGAACGGTACAAGCGTCGTCTACATTGAGTTCGCCAACTCCCTGCTCAACGTAGAGTGTTATCTCCCGAAAGGTAGCCGACGATGTGGCTGAAAGTGCAGCTAATTAACCACGATTAAAATGGGTTCCATCGCTCTAATGTGAACAAACTATGATGCCTGGAACAATTCCAGGGGGACAGCTCCAACGTAACGCAGCGGCTCTTGATAACCACGTACTTATCGGTCTCATTGCTGCTGTGCTCCCTGTACCATTAGCTATTGCCTTCGGGCTGGGCTACCAAGCGGTTGCTCCTGGCACAGAATATGGCGTTGTTGGAAAAAACGTCAGCTACGGCTTCTCATCCCTGTTGGTCATTAGCGGAGTATACGTCTTATTCAGCCCGGCGGCGCGGGCAGTTGCGTTCCGGTTTGACCGTCCGAGCAAGGATGAAGCGGCGTGGGCACTGTTAGGGTTCCCGATTGGAACGGCGTTGTATCTCGGTGCATCCGCAGCAACACAGGCGGCGGGACTCACGATGAGTGGCTACGAATATACTCTATCTGACCCGGTTGTGATCGGAGCAGTCGTGTTCGGCGCGGTACTTGTTTCGCCGCTTGCTGAAGAGGTCTTGTTTCGTGGTGTCGTACTGGGGACTTTGCTTGGTCGAGGTATTCATCCGGTTGTAGCTGGAGGAGTGGCAATTATGACGTTCGGCCTCATTCACGTTTCATTGCTCGGCATCGCCGGCGTAATCACGATGTGTGCGTGGGCGATTGTGCCAACGGCACTCCGGCTGCGGTTCGATAGTCTGAGTGGTGCCTGGTTCGTGCATCAACTCAACAATATTTGGGGATACATTGTCGTCGTTGCATTCGGGCTCGGATAATTGTTCTATAGTAGCGTTTGCAAGTCTTCACTCACTCGATTGCACCATAGCGCGCGCTCGAGGGCGCACGCCGACGGTTGCCCGCGGCACTCCGTTCGAACGGGTGGGGACAACTCCGAGCACTCACAGCGGTACTTAAAGACTGAGCATAACAGCACTCCCCTCGGAGAGAACAGCCAAGACAGGCCCTAATATTGCTTAAATCTGGTTTTGATACTCCATTCGATCTAATATGTGGCACCGGTAAGTCGTAGACACGATGGTCCTCGTCTCCGCATTCAAAGACGGATACACTGCCCTCCGAGCGAATCCGATCCTGCTCGTCGCCGGTCTCTTCGTCGGGGGTGGAAGCCAACTTCAGTACGTTGAGCACCTGATTGACCCACCGTTGGTTTCGGCAGGCGCATCGCTTGCGTGGCTGGTCTTTTTCCCGTTCGTACTCGGTGGCTTCCTCGGAACTGCCCGTGCCGCGGTCGAAGGGACAGACGCGTCGGTCTCTCACTTTGTCACTGCCGCGCGGACACATTACCTCCGACTTCTCCTTGGTACTGTATTGTTCGTGGTTCTCGTCTTCGGAACCGCTATCGGGGTCGGACTCGTCGGATTCGTCCTCGGGATCGGGTCAATGGCACTCGCAGCGATACACGAGATGGCCGCTTTCACCGCGGGTGTCGTCTCCCTACTCCTCTGGCTGGTGGCCATCCTCGCCGTCATACTGTTCGTACAGTTTTACGATGCGGCGATCGTCATCGAAGACCAAAGCGTTACGGATGCGTTCCGCAGAAGTGTTGGACTCGTCCGCTCAAATCTCAAAAGTGTGGTCGGATTCTCGCTGGCCTGGCTTGTCCTGTTGAACGCCTTCCTCATCCCCGAGTACCTGCTCCAATTGACACTGACAGACGCTGCTCCAGCTGACGTATTACCGATCGACCTCGGTCTTCCGATAGCTGTCCTACTTCCGATCGGAATCGTGCTGTCGGCGGTTGGCTTCGCGTACTTCTATACGGTGTACACGGCGTACTACCTGCGATTAATCGCTATCTCACCCATCACCACGGAATCAGTATGACCACTCACCAACAACTACGTACGACGGTTTCGAAAGCCACTGATCAGAACAGATCCCGACGACTCCCCTCACCATTCAACACACCAATGCCACGACTCCTCCCGACACAGACGGACGCGGCCGTCGAACGAAGCGACAACCCCGCCGTCCTGAGCCTCGACGACGACGCGACGCGAGACGTGATCGAAGCGTTGTCGTCGGAGACCGCCTACGAGATCTTCCGGCTCCTCAACGAGACACCGGCGACGCCGGCACGGATCGCCGAGCAACTCGACCAGAGTGTACAGAACGTGCACTATCACCTGTCGAATCTCGAATCGGCCGGTGTGATCGAGGTCACTGACACGTGCTATTCGGAGAAGGGCCGTGAGATGAACGTCTTCGTCGTCTCGGAAGACCCGACGCTGCTTTTCCTCGGCACCGAGGACGATCGGCCGAGCCTCAAGCGCGCGTTCAAATCCTTCGCCTCGCTACTCGGGCCGCCATCGATCCTGCTTGCCGCCGGAGAATCCATCTCACACTTCGTCACTGGGGAATGAGGGAACACACCGACGCACCGGTCCGAAGGGCTTCTACTGCCGCCGACCAAACCACGTGTGACGTGGCACCGACGATTAAAGCCCGAGACGACATCGATGGCTGCGGTTGTCTCGAATGCCGGAACATCGAGACGACAACCATCAACCGGACCGTCCTCGACGCACTCGTCTGGTCCGTGCGCCTGTTTCGATCCTATCCGTCAATCGTCGTCTTCGCCGGCGTGATCATCCTCATCAACCGACTCCTCGAAACGGATGCCGTCACCGTGCTCCCGACGCCTGCGGTCGGCGTGGTCGAGGCTGTGACGGCGTTCGCGTTCATCATCTCGATTCGGGCCTACGTAGGAACGATCGTCGCCGGCGAACTCACTGGCGACCCCGTCACGATACGCGAGGGACTGCGTCGAAGCATCGCTCGGACACCAGCGTTAGTCGGCGTCGTCCTTCTCGTGGTGTTCTCCGTGATGACGATCCCGTTCTTCCTGTCGCTTCCGCTCTTCGTTCTGGTCGGCGTTATTCCGGGCAATCCCGTAGAAATGGTTGGTTTTCCTGTCGCTGCAGCGGTCGGTGGAATCGTATTCGCCGTCCCGTTTCTCCTGCTTCTGTTCAAGTTCTGGTTCGCACCCGAAGCGTGCGTCATCGGGAAGTACGGCCCGATCGAATCACTGTGGGTGAGCTGGCGCATCACGACGAACTACCGCGGAAAGTTCCTGCTCATCCTCGTAATCGTAGTTGGCAGTGCACTCAGCCTTTATTTGCCAACAGTTCTTCCCGAGCTTGGGACGGGGCTGGCGCTGGTGCCGCCCGCTTTGGACGTGATCTCATCAAGCATCGGTGAACTGCTCTCGATCGTGTGGGCCAGCGCGTACGCGCATATCTACGTCCAGGGTGTCGTTTCGTGATCCGGAAGTCGTGCTTGGAAGTCAATTTCCCTGAATCGCATCGATAACGATCGCGGCGATCACGATCGGTTCTGTCGGGACTGAACTCGTATCGGTGAGCGTGATCTCGTACTGGTCGAAGTCGAATAGAGCGAACTCACCCTCGATAGAACCGACCGAACCGCCCTCTGAATCGGTTATCTCGTACTTGTGAGCGATGCCTTGACCGACCGGCAGGAGTTTCCGCGCGAGAGTGACGAGTGCACCGCGGGAGTTGACCTCGGCCAGCAGCGACTCATCCTCGGCGTCGCGGATCCGCCACGTGTCTTGCAACAGCGAGAGGTCGTTATCGAAGATTACGAGGTCCTTCTCGGTTTGGCTGTCCGTGAGGAGATAGTCGCCGGCGATGTCCCACGTGTCAATAGCCTTCACGCGACAGATCTCAGTTCCGTCGGCGTCGACGAACGGGAACTCGTCTCTTTCCTCGTACATCTGGTACGTGGTGCGAAAAAGCGTGTCACCCGCAACGTCCCTCGCTTCGTACTCGGGGCGAAAGTTCTTATCGCGTCCAGTCTGCTCGACAGTATACTGGCTTCCGGAGAGGTCGATCTCGGACAGTCCATACTGTTGTGAAGATGTCATAATCTGACGTGTTGAACCCTGGCAAAAGTAATTACCGCTTACGGTGGTACACCGACCTGAACCGATCGTACTCAGTACCGAAACTCACACCGATCTGCCGTTTGAATCCTGCAACGATACGTGACAGTCAGTGTGGACACACAGCGCGTCGTGGTGCTGACTGGTGGGACGAGTGGCATCGGTCGCATCGCTGCAACGGACCTTGCTGCACAGGGGGCGACCGTTGCCGTCATCGGGCGCGACCGGACGCGCGGTGACACACTCGTCGCTGACGCGACTCCGCTCGACGGCGATATCCGATTTCACCAGGCGGATCTCGCCACGCAGGCAACCGTTCGTTCCCTTGCGACGGAACTCCTCGATACATATGACCGGATCGACGCCCTCGTACACAACGCTGGACTCTCGTCTCGCCACCGAACAGAAACTGAAGACCGCGTCGAACTCACGTTCGCCGTCAATCACCTCGCGCCGTATCTGCTGACTCACGACCTGCTTGACCGACTTCGAGCCTCGGCACCGGCCAGGGTCGTCGTCACCGCTTCAGACATTCACCGTCGCGCCACGTTCGATTTCGACGATCTCCAGTTCACCACCGAGTACGATTCACTCCAAGCGTATGCCCGTTCGAAACTCGCCACCGTTGCGTTCACACTCGAACTGGCCGACCGACTCGAAGACACCGAGATTACGGCGAACTGTTTCCATCCCGGATTCGTCCCGTCTACGAACCTGTTCCGCGACGCCCCGCTCTGGACACGAGCGATGATCCGAGCGGTAGCCATCATCCCCGGTATCGGCACCACACAACAGGAAGGCGCACGGCGACTCTGTCACCTCGTCACGGCCCCAGAATGCGGTGAACGAACCGGTACGTACGTCACCGGAGAAGGAATCACGCCCCCCTCAACGGAAGCGACCGATCCGGAAAACCGACAGCGGCTCTGGACACTCAGCGCCGATCTGGTCGGTATCGACCTCGACTGGCCGTAGTCTGACGTTCAATTCATCCGAAACTGGTGGGGAAACGCATCCGTCATTAGATGTAGCCACGACCGATAGTCCATCGTTTCAGTACGGAGAATCCGCGGTACGCAGGGCCAGTTAAATCAAGCGTGGGTATCTATTATCCGAAGCGACGAGCGACTTCGTAAGCGATGGTAACGGGGATAGTGATGGCCAAGATTACGAAGATGACTTCATCGACTGTCGGGCCAGACTGAGTTAGTGAGCTGTAGAACACGAGAGCGCCAGTCGCAATGACTCCGACGACAGTTGCGACGTATGTTGGGTTTGTCCACTGAGGAGGAGAGCGATTTGAGGACACTTGATGAAGTAGGTTTGTGGACATTCTAATTTTTTGGGCTCTGTTTCTTTCACCAGCCTTATAGATCGATACACGGCCTGTATTGATTGATTTGGAGAACCCAAACTGGAAGAATCGCCGTGAAAGCCTCAGGGGGTCGTTTGCTCCTCAGTGTCGGTACTGCGGCTGTCCCACCATCGGATCCCAGCAACGATCCCGGTTAGGAAAAATCCGGCTGCGAGCCCCACGACGAGTATCTCGGGTACCCCCGAGACTGCAGTTGAAATCTGCAGCAGACTGTACGCGAGCCAGAAAGCACCCACGGACACGACTGCCTGGAATTGTTCCCGAGATTGACTGCCGCGCACGTAGCGATACGTAGCGATTCCGAGCACGACCAGCCACGCGACGCCTAAACCCGCACCGAGGGTCGCGTCTGTAATTCCGAGCAACGTGGGGACGACCATACAGGACCGTCATCCGGGACTACCAAGCTATTTGTGGGACTCAAGAGTGTATTAGGATTTGACAGATGATACCGAGACTACGTCGTCAGACGAGGATGATGAACAGCGGGGTCGATTAGACAGGCTCATCAATATCGTTCTGGAAGTACTGGGCCTGATATGAACCACACTGAGAATCGTTCTCGTTGACTCATACCCTGCCGGATGGATGGTACTACATTCTTTCCATACGTTCGGTGCCGCTGGCACGACGGTCGAACACGTCGAGGATCGGTTCGGGGCCGTACAAATGTGGGAGTCGTAGTTCCCGGTCGGGACACTCGATCACGACAGTCGACGTGTCGAGCCATCGGTCGATTCGATCACGTTCGACGCGGATTCCGGTTTCGTCCCACGGTTCGATCCGCCACAGACACGTCCGGAAGAGTCGATCGTACGCGACACCCGCGTCGTCGGAACTGCGGTACTCAACAGCGTCTCGACAATATCACCGTCAGCAGTGACCAGTTCACGGGATTCTTTGGTGAAGTTACCTCTAAAGATCGCTCGTATCTATCACCGTCGATCAGTTCCTCTCTGGAGTCGGGCGTGTAGTATTCCGCCAGTTCAGTACCGATGAGTGCGTCTGGGCGGACACCGAGACGCACCTGATCCAGAAAGTCCAACGCGAAATCCACGTTCGGGTGACGGAGCAACCGGCGTTGCCACGATCACGTTCCGGTTTACTGACTACAACACACCGACCACCATTACGCGACCATCGTTTGAGGACGCAGGGACTGAGTGGAGCGGCGGCTGTCCCGACACGTGACTCGTGGATTTATGTTGAACGGCTCGGAACCACGGAATAATGGTTTCTTACGAGGCGTTCGATCAGGATGTTGAAATCAACGGGCAGACGGTGCTTACGATTGTCAACGAAGGGATGGGGAAATTTTCTGCGGCCTATCAAGAACGGGCGTTAAACGCGTTAGCGGACGAGGGGATTACTGATCCAGAGCCTGACGAATGGTATCCACAACAGGCGTGGTTGAATGCTTTTGAGGCGATTGCTGAAGAGCTCCAACCACACGTGCTAGACCGACTCGGTGAACAAATTCCGGATGTCGCCGAGTGGCCGGATGAATTTGACACAGTACCTGCGGGGCTCCAATCGATCGACGAGGCGTATCAACGGAACCACCGGGGTGGAGAGCTGGGTGGTATCGATTCGAGCAAACCGACGACCGGGCCGGGACAGTCACGTGTTACAACCCGTACCCGTGTCCGTTCGATCGTGGCCTGATCAGAGGCGTTGCGAAACACTACGCGTCGATGGATTCGTTCGTATTCATCGAAGAAACCGGATCTACCTGTCGACGGAACGGAGACGATCGCTGTACCTACACCGTGTATTGGTGACCAGACCAGGGTTTAGTCCTCGTAGGCTTCGAGAGCCTCACGAAGCTCTGCGGTAGAGAGGTTCGTGGCGAGTCGGGTGATCTCTTCGAGGTCTTCGTAGGTCGCTCGAAGATCACGGATCCGTTCGGCTTCGCTGGTATCTGAGTCCGAGAGTTGATCCTCAGCTCGCCGGATCGTTCGCAGGGTCGTCTGGATCTCGCGTTGAATGTATTGCTGGAACACGTCCTGGAGGATAAACCAGATTTCGCGTTCTGCCGTGAAGTGTACTCGTCGTCCGCCGCCTTCAGAGGAGCGACGATGGATCAACCCGATGCGTGTGAGTGTCCGCGTTACGTTACTCACAGTTGATTTGGCATAGCCGGTTTCTTCGACGAGTTCCGGGATCGAGAGGGGTTCGGTGGCAAAATACAGGACGCCGTAGATTCGTCCAGCGCTGCGGCTTAATCCATACACTTCGGCTGATTGTTCCAGCGATTCGATAACGCGTTCCCGTGCGAGGTCACGGTCGCCTTCATTCATACAATATCCCTCGTGTTCCGGTGTGATGAGTCCCCTCTTGAGTCATATCTACTACAAAGACTCCATAAGTGTTAAATTGTTTGATCCGTTTGTTCGGAGTGAACCGAACAAACAAAACTGACTCTCCAAAATCAATGTCCAGTGCCCTCCTCACCAGCCGTCAGTCGAATACGCCCCAAAGAAACAGACCGACGTCGTTGTCGGCGAAGAGAACCACTCTAATATCCTCCAAGTCCTGTCATCGGATACAGCCCAAGAAATCCTGACAACGCTCAAGCGAGAACCGGGGACGGCGTCCGACATCGCAACCGCCATCGGGCAGTCGATCCAGAACGTCACGTATCATTTGGATCGGCTTCGTGACGTGATCTCGTCGCCCCGGTTGGAACGTGGTACTCGGAAAAAGGAAAGGAAATGACCGTGTATGCCGTGACGACTGAAGAGCTAGTTGTCCGGTTTTCCGAATCGGCTCATCAGACATCTGATCACTCGTCGGGCCGAGGGTGAAGAGACACGTACAGCTCCAACGATCAGAATATCGGTGAACAACGCCGTGACCGTACTGATCACGGCTCGGAGTACGGGCCGTGCAGAGATGCGTCGGAGTATCGATATGTCGGGGGTGTACTGCCGCGAGAGACGTTTTCCAACCGGTCTGCGCTTGGAGGCGTTCCCGTTCCCGCATCGCCGCTGCGTGTACACGCTCGACATCCAGTGACTCGACCGACTTGTTTCTCATCAGGACGTCGCCGTCGACGACGACTGTCTCGATGTCGCCCGCAGTCACTGAGTTCATCAGCACCGATGGGAGGTTACTGTACGGTTGATGGCGTGGCGTGTCGACATCGATCACGACGAAGTCAGCCTGTTTCCCCGGTTCGAGACTTCCTACTTGATCATCTAAACCAAGCGCGCGTGCAGCATCGATCGTCAGCATTTGCAGTAGTTCATACGAGGACCACTGCTGGGCGCCGTACTCGAAGTTCGACAGGAGCGTGCGTGTTTGGCCTCCTGGATGAGATCCCAGGAGTCGAACCAGAACGGATCGTCTAACCCGATCACGACGTTCGCACCGAACTCTTGGAGAGCAGGCAGGGGAACCAGGCCTGGTCTCCGGCTTGGAAATAGCTGTACACTGTCGGGCAGTGAAGCACGTGCGCGCCACTCTCTGCGATGCGCCGCGCGTCGTCCCGATCACGTGGAGCAAATGCGTGAGCAACGTTCGCTCATCAAGCAGTCCGTACTGTTCGAGTAGGTCAAGCGGATCGTCGGCACGCTTCCAGCCGCCATCGTGTCTGCCGCCGCAGAATCATAGAGATGCGTGTGGAGCCGCAACTCGGGATACTCGGCGCGTAGTACTGCGACCCCCTCCCAAAGGGCTCGTGAACACCCGACTCACCGCCCGGTGCGATACTCGCCGTGACGCGGCCATCGTAGTTGCCGTGATACGAGTCTACGAATCGACGAGCGGCTTGGAGTTGTTCGTCCGCCGATACAGGATTGAGTAGATCCGCAAGTTCCGGTCCGATCACACCGCGTAATCCGGCTTCGCCGATCGCTTCCGCACCGAGTTCCGGCGTGAAGTCCATCGCATTCACTGTCGTACGCCGTGCGTGAGCTGGCGCAGACAGGCGAGGTCCCACGCGGCTTCAAAGAAGGAATCTCCCAGTACCGATTCAGCAGTGTGGTACAACGCGAGAGCCTCTTTGAGCAACTCACTCCCGTCCAGTTCGCTGAATAGTCCCTGAACGAGCGTAAAATCGGTATGTCGATGGGCGTCGATGAGGCCCGGAATCACGACTTTCCCCGCTGGCGTCGATTACGCGATCCGCCGTCGCGGTTCGATCTCCGGATTCGGTTGGCTCAACTGACGTAATGCGTCCGTCCGTCACTCGAATGGACCCGTTCCGCAGGATCTGGTTCTCTCGATTCACCGTCACAACGGTCGCATCGTGAACCAGAAGATCAGTCATCAGTTGAACTACATTACTCCAGTATGAAAAACGATTTCGAGAATCACTGTGTCGGAGGGCAACTCACCGTTTTGCGCTATGTTGAGTGCGGTGCCCACGTGTTGAGTCGGTAGAGCAAGCGCAACACGGCCACCAGAATCACACTGCCTAGTATGGAGCCGAGAAACGCGGTGGGTTCGTCACAGTGGTGAAGAGACCGACGCGAAAACGGCGATTCCGACGCGGAGAACCGTGTTGCCAGCCACCTGCTGAGCCACGTCGTCAGGGACACGCGACGTCTCGTCGTAGCCCGCAAGTAGGAACGTCCATCCGCGGAACCTGATCAGTGCTCCAAGAACGGTCAGGTGCCCACCAGCGACGAGCCACTCTACCGTTTTGGAGGCAACACAGCCATTATTCATCACCGCCGCCTGGGGTGATCTCGAAAGTGTGATCATCCCAAGAAGTCCAGTAGTAGTATTGTGGACTGTAAGCCCCGCTTCAGCAACGATATCACGGGGCTGTTGATCCAGCGACAGCCGGTCTGGCTGTAGTGAGCGTCGGTCCGCCACTTCTGATAGCTTGCGATCGGTCCCACGTCCACTTCGCCCGTGTTCGACCAGGCGGATCGTCCCTCCGGGCTTACACACCCGGTTCATCTCACGGAGCGCGGCGACGGGATCGGGGAACGTACACGTCGACAGTGACGAAATCACAGCGTCGAAACTGTCATCGGCAAAATCGAGGTCCTGAGCATCCATCTGTAACAGCGTGCCATCGATGGCTAGCTCTGCAAGGCGGTCTTCAGCGCGTGCTAACATTTCCGGACTAATATCGATGCCCACGAGTTCACTCGTCTCTGGAAGATATCCGAAGTTCGTTCCCGTCCCACAAGCAACGTCCAAGATTTTCCCGTCAACATCACCGAACTGTGCGCGGCGATAGCGGCCAGTGACGAGGCGGGCCAGCCAGTCGAACCGGTGGATCCAGTCAGCGTACTCGGCGTACGATTCTTTGATCTCCGAGAGCGACATCGGTCGGTTCGAAGCCGGGTCGGTCCCGGTTCGAGAGCGGTGCCGGTGGGAACTCATCTGGGTCGTATTGTCAGGTGACGTCAT